>JANNGN010000281.1:0-4423 GCA_031403895.1 Rubrivivax sp.
GCGTCCAGCACCGCCAGCACGTCGCGCAGGCGCGTCTGCTCGCTGCCCTGGCCACGCGCCTGGCCCAGCACTTGTTCTCGAAGGTTGACTGCGGTGCGCTGCTCCACCACCGTGCCGCTGATGTCCAGCACGAGCGCGGTCCTGTCGTGCAGCGCCGACGCGCTGGGGCGCAGCAGGGCCCACAGCAGGGCGCCCAGCAGCAGCAGCAGGAGCAGGTTCAGCAGCGCGCGGCGGGTGGCGTCAAGCCAGCGCCAGGCGTGGCGCAGGCCGCGACTCGCGGTGGAGAGAATGGAAGAGGACATGGGGCTCCTGGCTGCGCGAAGGTGTGAAGGCCGGCAGCTTACGCAGTTGCGCCGCGTCCGGCAGGGTCGATGCGATGAAGCCCCCAGACGATGCGACAGGCGACGGAGACGGATTTGAGCGGGTCACTGAAACTCATGTCTTTCAGTATCAGGTTCCCCGCGCGCGCGACAGCATCGTGCCGCCTAGAACGGCGTGATCACAAGCGTAGATACGGGGCAAAGGACTCCAGATGAGCGAACTGAAGCGTCAGGAGAAGTACGAAGGCACGGTGGTGCAGGTTGGCAACTCGCGCGGCATGCGCCTGCCGGCGGGGTTCTTCCACGCCCACCCCGAATTCAGCGGCAAAGTGCAGGTGACAGTCGTTGCGGACGGCACGGTGCTGGTGTCGGCCAGGCCGCCTTCCAGGCGCAAGCCCAAAGATGATGAGGGGGACCCTGTCGTCGCGAGCTTTCTGCAGTTCATGGAGGGTCAGTTGACACAGCACCCCGAAGACAGAACTGACCGACGAGGATGTGCTGAATCGCATCGTCGCTTCGCGCAAGCGCCCGACCAACGTGTTTTGCTACGCCTTCACCGCGACGCCAGAACCCAAGACCTTGGAACTGTTTGGCCGCATCGGTGCCGATGGCA
Organism: Rubrivivax sp.; assembly: GCA_031403895.1. Lineage (GTDB taxonomy): Bacteria > Pseudomonadota > Gammaproteobacteria > Burkholderiales > Burkholderiaceae_C > Rubrivivax. The sequence goes on from JANNGN010000281.1 coordinate 934, forward strand.
CGCCCGAGCCATTCCCTGTGTACCCGATGCGCCAGGCCATCGAAGAGGGTTTCATCCTGGATGTGCTGCATGGCTACACGAGCTATGACTTCGCCTTCAAGCTGGAGCAGGCCGGCAGCGACAAGGATGTGAAGAGCCGCAAGGCCAAGAAGCGGCTGTCCAGTACGCCCAACTGCACCCAACCAGCATCGTGCAAAAAGTCTCCGTCATCGTGGAGCACTTCCGCGAACACGTCATGCTGCGGCTGGGTGGGCAGGCAAAGGCCATGGTGGTCACAGACGGCCGCGTGGCGGCGGTGCGATTCAAGTTGGCGTTTGACGGCTACATCGCCAAGAAGAAGTACAGCGACTGCAAAGCACTGGTGGCATTTTCGGGTGTCGTGACCGACACCGAATCGGATGTGGTCAAGGCGCAAGAAAACGGTCTGAACGCCAGCAAGGAACGCGAAGGCGGCATCAAAGAGGCCTTCGCGACGGACAGGTACGAAGTGCTCATCGTCGCAGCTTGCAGCATGCAGCATGCAGCCTGCACGCCAAGCTATTTGCAGCTGTTGGCCACCGTGTAGTCCACCACCTTGAGCTTGCCGCTGATGATGTCGGCCTTGGCGGCTTCAACCCGCTTCACCATCTCGGGCGGCACCAGCTTGGCGTTGTGCTCGTCCATCGCGTAGCCCACGCCGCCTTCTTTCAAGCCAAGCGCGGTGATGCCCGGGTTCACGCCCTTGAAGGCTTCATAGACCGCCAGGTCGGTGCGCTTGACCATGCTCGTCAGCACGTGGCCGGGGTGCAGGTGGTTCTGGTTGCTGTCCACGCCGATGCTGAGTTTGCCGGCGTCCCTGGCTGCCTGCATGATCCCGAGGCCCGTGGTGCCGGCGGCGGCAAACACCACATCCACGCCCTGCGCCATCTGCGCCTTGGTGAGCTCGGCGCCACGCGCGGGGTCGGTCCAGGCGGCGGGGGTGGTGCCGGTCATCGAAGCGATGACTTCGACCTTCGGGTTGGCGTAGCGCGCCCCTTGTTCGTAGCCGCACAGGAATTTGCGCACGAGCGGGATGTCCATGCCGCCCACAAAGCCCACCTTGCCGCTCTTGCTGGCCAGCGCGGCCATCATGCCGACGAGGAAGCTGCCTTCGTGTTCGCGATAGACGAAGCTCTGCACATTGGGCAGCGCCACCACCATGTCGATGATGGCAAAGCGCTGGTTCGGAAAGTCCTTCGCCACCGCCTCGATGCTGCTGGCCTGCGGGAAGCCGATGCCGACAATCGGGTTGGCGCCACGCTGTGCAAAACGCCGCGCCGCCTGTTCACGCTGGGCCGCGTTCTGCACTTCGAATTCAAGGTACGGCTTGCCGGTTTCTTTCTTCCAGCGTTCGGCGCCCTGGTAGGCGGCCTGGTTGAAGGACCTGTCGAACTTGCCGCCCAACTCGAAGATAACGGCGGGCTGGCCCTGCGCCAAACCGGACGCCACCAGCGTCAGGGCCGCCGCAGCCCAGCTGCCAGCAACGCGCATCTCAGAACATCGCCTTGAACTGCACGCCCAGCGTGCGCGGCTCGTTGATGAAGCCGGTGAGGTTGTTGAAGTCGATGCCGCCCACGATGCGGATCTGGTTGCTGATGTTGCGCGCGTAAGCCGCCACGTCGTACCTGCCGTTGCCCCACAGGTAGCCCAGGCGCAGCCCGCCTTCGGTCATCGCCTTGCCGCTGAATTCTTTTGATTCATAGAGGAAGAAGTTGACCTTTGAGCGATAGACCCAGTCGGTGTAGGCGTACAGGTCGCCGTTGCCCAGCGGCTGCGTGTACTTCAGCGTGAAGTTGAAGGTGGTCTTGGGGGCTTGCGGCAGCGGGTTGCCGTTGATCAGCGCGGCCGTGCCGGGGCCGCCCGGCTGCGGGTCGGTCACGGTGCAGGCGGCGCAGACCGCCACCGTCAGATTCGGGTCCTTGATCTCGGTGTCGTTGTAGCCCACGCCCACGGTGGCCAGCAGGCGGTCGCCCAGGTAGGACTGGAAGTCGAGTTCGAAGCCGCGGCCGGCGGCCTTCTTCGCGCTGACCAGGATGTTGGCGTTGTTGGAGCCGCCCACGGCCGTGAGCTGCAGGTCCTTCACGCTGTAGCTGAAGACGGAAAACGCCAAACGCGCGCGGCGGTTGAAGAGGTCGGCCTTGATGCCGGCCTCGACCGAGGTGTTGTTCTCGGGCTTGGCCACCGACTGGTTGTTGAAGGCGCTGGCGCCCTGCACGCTGGACGCGCGAAAGCCCGTTGCGGCGCGTGCGTAGAGCGTGGTGCTCTTGTCCAGCGCGTAAGTGCCGCTCAAGTCCCAGCTTAGCTTGTTGTCGTTGGGTGACGCCGTCAGCGGGCCAAGTGCTGCCAACTGTGCCAGCGTGCATTTCGGCGGCACAGGGATGGCCCCAATGGTCGGGCCAATGCAGGGCGCAAAGCCGCTGTTGTTGTAATCCTCGACCGCAAAGTCTTTCTTGTCGCGCGTGTAGCGCAGGCCGCCGCGCAGCTTGAAGTCGGGCGTGACCGAGAAGTTCGCGGCGCCGAATACCGCCACCGCAGTGTTCTTCTGGCGCACGCGCAGGTAGCCGTCTTGTGCGTTTGCAGCCAGCGAGTCGTAGCTGAAGCTCTCGATTTTGTAGTCCTCGTTGAAGAAGAACAGGCCGGCCTGCCAGCTCAGGCGCCCCGAGGTGTCGGACTCCAGCCGCAGCTCTTGCGTGAACTGGTTGTGCTTCGGGATGCCGTCGGCCGATTCGGCTGCGAAGGGGATGTTGCCGGGCCCGAAGTTGCCGGCGCCCAGGAAGCTGGCGCCGTAGCCGCCGTCGATGTCGCCGCGGCTGTAGGTGCGCACCGCTTCCAGGCCCGTGATCGAGTACAGCGCCATGTTGCCCAGGCCAAAACGCAGCCGCAGGCTGCCACCGTAGTTCTGCAGTTCGGAGTCGTTCTTGCCGTCGATGCTGATCTTGCGTTCGTCAAAGCCGGGCACCAGGTCGTTCGTGCCGGGCTGAATGATGTTGGCGCGAAACAGCCGCGCCGATCCTTGGTAGTCGCGTGCATGCAGGTTGAAAAGCGCGCTGAAGTCCTTGCCACCATCGAACAGCAACTGCGTGCGCATGGCGCTATCTCGGTAGCCCTCCAGGTCTTTCGTCGGCCCGCTGGCGAAGGTGTTGCTGACCCAGTCGCTGCGCGTCTGGTTCAACACCGAAATGCGCAGCGACAGGCTCTGCCCCAGTGGCACGTTGGCCGCACCTTCGGCGTTGACGGTGCTGAAGGTGCCGAACGAGATGCTGCCGTAACCGTCGGCCTTCTTGCCCGGCTTGACGGAGTCGAACTTCACCACCCCAGCCGGTGTGTTGCGCCCGAAGAGCGTGCCTTGCGGGCCGCGCAGCACTTCGACGCGCTCGACGTCGAAGACGGGGAAGCCCTTGAGGATGGAGTTCTCCTGCACCACGTCGTCATAGACCAGGCTCACCGGTTGCGACGCGTTGAGGCGGAAGTC
>JANNGN010000282.1:0-17583 GCA_031403895.1 Rubrivivax sp.
TCCTTGACGCCAAAGGCCTGCACGCCTGGTACGGCAGCAGCCACGTGCTGCACGGCGTGGACATCCACCTCGCACGCGGCGAAACGCTGGGCCTGCTGGGCCGCAACGGCATGGGCAAGAGCACGCTCATCCGCACGCTGCTGGGCCATGTGACGCAGCGCGACGGCAGCATTCAGATCTTTGGCCAGGACATGTCGCGCGCCAGGCCGCACGAGGTGGCGCGGCTGGGCGTGGCCTACGTGCCAGAAGGCCGCGGTGTATTCCCCAACCTCAGCGTGCGCGAGAACTTCGTCATGGCTGCGCGCAAGGGCCGGGACGGCCGCAACGACTGGCCCTTTGAGCGCGTGATGCAGACCTTCCCGCGGCTGCAGGAACGCATCGGCAACCTGGGCGCGCAGCTCTCGGGCGGTGAACAGCAGATGCTGTCGATTGGCCGCGCGCTGATGACGCACCCCGAACTCATCATCCTGGACGAAGCCACCGAAGGCCTGGCGCCGCTGATCGTGGCCGAGATCTGGCGCGTGGTGGCGGACATCCGCAGCAGCGGCATCGCGACACTCATCGTTGACCGCGACTACCGCAAGGTGCTGGCGCACAGCGACCGCGCGCTGGTGCTGCAAAAAGGAAGCGTGGTGCTGACGGGTGCCTCAGCCACCCTGCGCGAAGGGCCCGAACTGGCGTCGTTGCTGGGGGTGTAGGCCGGTGTTCTGGCCGGTCTTCAGGCCAGTCTTCAGGCCAGCCAGCGATCAGGCCTCGCCGTCCCAGTAGTCCAGCCCCGCGTCCAGCTTGTGGATGCTGCGCAGCGTGGTCTCGTCCTGCACGAAGCCGAACGCCATCAGCTTGCCCGAATCGGGGTATTCGCAGACCTCGGGCCATTCCTTCGTGCTGATGCTCAGGTACTTCAGCGGTGCGTCGGATGTGTTCAGGATGTGGTGCGGGTACTCGGGCCCCGGCGGCACGAAGATCACATCGCCCGCGATGATGGGCAGCCGCTCGCCGGCCACGCGCAAGGTGCCCGTGCCTTCGAGCACGACGAACATTTCTTCCTGCGCATGGTGGAAGTGGTAGGGGCAGCTCTGCTTGCCCGGTGGCACCGTATCGACAGAAAGCCCCAGCTTGCGCCCCGGCCTGTCGGGGCGCAGTTGCGCACTCAGGCTCTCGTACAGCGGCGGCCGCACGAAGTGTTCGGGCGCCACGGTGTTGAAGTTGCGGATCAGGCGCGCGGCCAGCGCTGCTGCTTGCGGGGTGGGTCCGGAACTGAGTGCGGAACTGAGTGCGGGAACAGGCGCGGGAATGACGTTGTCAGCGGGGATGTCCATGGCGCCGCATTCTGCCGCGACACCGGCGTGCTCAGGCCCTGTCGGCCGCCAGCAGGCCATGCAGCACAGCGGCCAGGTCGTCGAAGGTGTGTTCCTTCTTCAGCACGGCATGCACGCCGGCAAGGGCGGCCTGTTCACGCAGCTCATCGGTCACGAAGCCGCTGCTGATGACCACCGGCAATGAAGGCCGCAGACGCGCCAGTTCAGCCGCCACCTGCAGACCCGACAGCACGGGCATGTTGAAGTCGGTGACGACAGCGTCAAAGTCGTCGGGTCTGGCCTGCACCAGGGCCAGCGCCAGCGTGGCGTCGGTCTGCACCGTCACGCGGTAGCCGGCGCGGGCCAGCAGCCGGTCAACCATCAGCACCATGACTTCGTCATCGTCGATGTACAGCACATGCTGCCCCGTGCCACGCAGGTCTGCGGTGCTGGGCTGTGGCGGCGCCGGCCCGGCCTGTTCAGCGGCCAACAGCGGCAGGAAGACGTGGAAGCAGCTGCCCTGGCCGGGTGCGGTATCGACCGTGATCGCGCCGCCATGCGCGCCCACGATGCCGTGTACCACCGACAGGCCAAGCCCCGTGCCCTTGCCAACTGTCTTGGTGGTGAAGAAGGGGTCGAAGATGCGCTGGCGCGTGGCATCGTCCATGCCACTGCCGTTGTCGCGCACCCACAGGTGCAGGCATTGGCCATCGGCCAGTGCCGGCACGTCGGCCAGTGCCAGGCGCTGGTGGCTGTCAAGGCGGTGTGCCGCAAAGCCGATCTCGATGCGCCCGCCCTGTGCCGGCAGTGCATGCCATGCATTGGTACACAGGTTCAGCAGCACCTGCTGCAACTGCGTGCTGTCGCCATGGATGCGCAGGGTTTCAGCCGGCAGCGCGGCGTCCAGCTGCACGCCGGCAGGCAGGGTGGACCGCAGCAGGCTCAGCGTCTCTTGCACCACCGCAGCCAGCGCCAGGTTCTTGAAGCCGCCCGCGTCCTTGCGGCTGAAGCTCAGGATCTGCTGCACCAGGTGCCGCGCCCGCAGCGCGGCGCGGTTGATCTGCTCCAGGCTGCTGCTGACCGGGTGCGTGCCGGCCACGTCCTGCCTGGCCAGGGCGACATTGCCCAGGATCGCCGCCAGGATGTTGTTGAAGTCGTGCGCGATGCCGCCGGCCAGCGTGCCAATCGCCTCCATCTTCTGCGACTCGCGCAGTTCGCGCTCGAAGGCCTGGCGTTCGAATTCGGCTTCCTTGCGTTCGCTGATGTCGGAGAAGGTGACCACGATGTGTTCGAGCGCGCCCGCCGCGTCGCGCACCGGATAGGCATTCACCAGCACCCACAGCGGGCGCGGCAGGTCGGCGCGGCGCACACCCAGCACCAGGCTCTTCAGCGCCTGCCCGCTGGCCAGCACCTGGCTCACCGGAAAGCGCTCGTGCGGCATCGGGGACTGGTCTTCTTCCAAAAAGGCCCAGTACGGGTCGGTCGATGCCTTGCCGCGCATCTGGTCCAGCGGCAAGCCGATGATGTCGCACGCGGCCGGGTTGGCGTCCAGCACCCGGCTGTCGGGCCCATGCACGACGACGCCGGCGAGCAGGTTGTCCAGCAGCGAGCGCAGCCGTTCCTCATTGGCGCGCAAGCTCTGCTGCGCGCGGTAGCGCTCGGTCACGTCGCTGAACACCAGCACCACGCCGGTGATTTCACCGGCCGGTGTGCGGATGGGCGCTGCGCTGTCGGCAATCTGGTATTCGCTGCCGTCGCGGGCGATCAGCGCGGTGTCGTTGGCCAGGCCCACGGTGTCGCCGTGTGCCAGCACCTCGCGCACCGGGTCGAGCGCTGCTTGTCGCGTCTGCGCACCCACGATGTGGAACACGCGGGCCAGCGGTTGGCCGATCGCTTCGGCGGCGGTCCAGCCGGTCAGGCGCTCTGCCGTCGGGTTCATGCGCACGACCTGGCCTTGCGGGTCGGTCGCGATCACCGCGTCGCCGATCGACTGCAGCGTGGTGGCCAGGTTCTGTTCGCTGCGCTCCAGCGCCCGCTGCGCCTGCTGCGACGCCGTGGTGTCCATGTGCGTGCCCACCATGCGCAGCGGCGTGCCGTCGGCGTCGCGCTCCAGCACCTGGGCCCGGTCCAGGATCCAGACCCAGTGCCCGTCGGCGTGGCGCATGCGGTACACCGCCTCGAAGCGCTCGGTGTGGCCGTCCAGGTGGGCTTGCTGGGCTGCACTCACGCGCTCCCAGTCTTCGGGGTGGACGCGCGAACTCCAGGCCTGCGGGTCGGTCAGCACGGCCTGGTGCGGCAGCCCGAGCATTGAATTCCAGCGCTCGCTCACCGTTGACAACCCTGTGCGCAGATCGGAATCCCACAGCGCCAGGTCGGCCCCGCGCAGCGCCAGTTCCAGCCGTTCGGCGCTCTGCCGCTTCAGGGCTTCGCGCTGCACTTCAAGCCGGGCGATCGCCAATTGCCGGCGCTGCATGGCCAGCAGCGACATCGAACTGGCAACACACAACAGCAGGTACAGCACGCCGCCAGCCCAGGTCTGGCGCCGCCAGGGCGCAAACATCGCATCCAGGCTGCGGCTCACCATCAAGATGATGGGCTTGTCCAATGCCAGCCCGGCCGGTTGCACGGTGCGCAGCGCCACCAAACGCTGCTCGCCAGTGGCAGCCACAAGACCGCTGAGCACGGAGCCGGGCAGGCCGGACTCGCGGTGACGCCGGAACATCGAACCGGGCACGTCGATACCGCTGCCGGCCACGCCCTGCACCAGCGGCTCGATCACGAGCACCACGCCGTCGCCGTGGCTGACGGCGGCCCACAGGTCGGGCGCGTAACTGGTGGATCGCAACAGCGTCCGGAAGTACGACGGCTCCAGCGTCGCGGTGATGGCGCCGCCAAAGGCGCCGTCGGCCGCCACGACGGCGATCGTGAAGTTCATCGCATAGTCGCCGGACTCGCTTTTGCTCGGCGCCGAAAGCCACAGCCGGCGGGCGTCGGGCGCTGCACGCACCTGGCGGAAGTAGTCACTGCCGCTGGCGTCAAGGCCCACCAGTTCGGGCTGGCTGGCGCCCAGCACGCGCCCGTCCGGGCCCAGCAGCAACAGCGTCTGCTCGGCGGGTATCGCGTCGCTCAGGGCCCTGAGCCGGCGCGTGCTGGCGCTGCTGACTTCGGCGGCAGGCCAGCGGGCGAGCTCATCGCGCACGCCGCGCAAGCCTGCGCTCAGGCCCAGCAACTGCTGCGACACCATGGCGTCGATGGCCTGCACCTGCACCTGCAGCAGGTGCCGCTGTTCGGCTTCGAATTCGCGGTACTCGTTGGCCCGGCTCCACAGGCCGAAGAGCCCGACCGCCAGCAGCACGGCACCCAGCAGCAGCCATTGCTGCCGCACACTGGCGCGCGCCGACGCACGCTGGCGTGCGATCGGGTGCGCGAGATTGCGGGTGGCGGCCATGAGGTGCGGCGCAGCCTACCATCAGCGCCGACGGGTCATTGGGCGGCGTTGCGCCTGCAACGCCAGACCCGGGTTTCAGCTACCGGCGCCGTCCCCGGTCATCACGGCGCGGCCGGTAACGGTGCTGCGCGAACGGCGCTTTCAAAGGGCCCGGCCATGCGCAAGTCAGGCCTGCGCAAAACGCACGTTGTACTGGCCACAGCCGCCCTTGAAGGTGACCACGGCCAGCTCTTCGGCCTTGCCCGTGAGCGTGATGCGGCGGGCGGCGCGGTAGTTGTCTTCTTTCATCAAGTCGTCGTCGGCGTCGGCGCTGCTTTGCAGGGCTGCACTGACCTTCGACTCCAGCGTGTTCTTCATGGTGTTGATGAAGTTTGTGTCGCCGGCCGCGAAGCCTGCGCGACGGTGTGTTTCCAGCACTGCGGCCATCGTGCGGCGGATGGTTTCCAGCTCGCTCGTGACGATGTCCAGTCCCTCGTCCTTCTCGACCATGACCGCCAGCGCCAGCGTGTCCGAGGGCTTGAGCGTCAGGCCCGTACACAGTTTGAAGCTGCGCTTTCAGCGCGGCGCCATGCGCGGGGCGCTGTCCAGGCGGATGACTTCGCCGTTCAAGGGCCCGTTGTTGACGCTGTGCAGCGCCCGCGTTGGCGTCATGGCCACGATGCCGCCCTTGCTGGCGCTGAGGGCCTCTTGCCCGACAGGGCCGTCGAAGGCCGAGACGGACCCCGCCATCGACGCCGAGACCGACGCCGTCATCAGCCTCACGCCGCTTTCGCCGCCGCCCAGGGCGCGACGTCGCACAGCCGCGCGGCCGTCAAGCGCACGACGTTGCAGCTGCCGATGAGGTTGACGCGTGGGCCCCGGTTCAGCTATCGGCCGTGAAGCCGATGCGCTTGACCAGCGGACCCCAGCGTTCGAATTCGGCACGCTGGCTGCGCGCCATTTCGTCGATGGTGGAGCCTTGCGCCAGCAGGCCGACGATGGCCAGGCCGTCGATCAGGCCCTTGTCCTTCAGGCCGGCGTTGATGGCCGCGTTGGCGGCGACCAGCACGCTCGACGGGGTCTTGACGGGTGCGTAGAAACCGAACCACTCTTCGGTTGTCAGCTCGCCAAAGCCTTGTTCGGCAAAGGTCGGCACGTCCGGCGCAAAAGGCAGGCGCGCCTTGCCCGATGTGCCCAGGAGACGCAGCTTGCCGGCGCGGTGGTTGGGCAGAAAGTCGCCGGCCGGCGTCATCATGGCCGCGATCTGGCCGCCCACCACGTCGGTGATGCCGGGCACCGAGCCGCGATACGGCACGTGCTTCAGATCGACGTTCTGGTTCAGCGCCAGCAACGCGCCCAGGAAGTGCGGCGTCGAGCCCGCTGCGGGTGAGCCGTAGTTGGCCTTGTCCGGGTTCGCCTTGGCCCAGGCGACGAAGCCTTTGACGTCGGTCACGCTGGCCGGCACCACCGGCCCCACGGCCAGACCGTGGTGCATGATGGCCGCGATGGACACCGGTGCCAGGTCGGCCACCGGGTCGTAACTGAGTTTCTTGTACACATGCGGGTAGATGGCGGTGGCCGAGAAGGGCGACAGTGCCAACACCGAGCCGTCGGCAGGTGAAGACTTCAGCGTGTCCAGTGCAATGCGGCCACCGGCGCCGGGTTTGTTTTCAACCAGCGCCGCGTTCCTGGCGTAAGCCGTGCCGGCCACCTTTTCAGCCACGCGGCGGCAGGCAATGTCACCCGCGCTGCCGGCGGGAAAGCCGTACAGGAATTTCGGCTGATCAAAAGGCAGCGCTGAAGGCAGCGCTGAAGGCAGGGCAGAAGTTTGTGCAATGGCGCGCCAGGGCAGGGCGGCGCCCAGGGTGGCGAATGCAAGGGTCTGGCGTCGGGTCAGGCTCATCGTGTTGTCTCCAGGAGTGAATGTTTTCAGCGGCACAGTTGCAGGATGTCTTCAGGCACAGGGATGGCCTTGATGCGATCCGGATTGCCCGGGTCGCGGATGCAGAAGGCGCGCACTTCCGTGCTCTCGCACAGCACCTCCTCACCGCGCTTGACGACGTGGCGATGGCGAAAGGTCTTGGCCGCCCACTCTTCCACCGTGGTGTGCACCTGAATCGTTTCGCCGTAAGTGGCAGGGCGCTTGAACTTGGTGTGGATCTCAAGCAGCGGCGTGCCGATGATGCCGCGCGTCTTCACCAGTTCGCGCCACGGCGGCACGCCGCAGGCCATGAAGAAGGCGAGCGAGGCTTCGTCCATCCAGCGGCTGAAGTTGGGGTAGAAGACGATGCCGGCGGGGTCGCAGTCGCCAAACTGCACGTTGACGGTGTAGATGTTCAGTTTGTTCATGGGTGGTCAGTGAACTCGGGGTTCTCGATCAACAGCGCAATGCCCTGGCCACCGCCCACACACGCTGATGCAACGCCCCAGCGCGCGCTGATTTCCTTCAGTTGACGCGCCACCGTGATCGTCAGCCGCACACCCGTGGCTGCCAGCGGGTGGCCGAGTGCAATCGCGCCGCCCTTGATGTTGAGCCGGTCCAGGTCGAGCCCCAGTTCGCGGCCGACCGCCAGTGTCTGCGCGCCCTGCGCTTCGTTGATCTCGAAGCGCGCGATGTCAGTCAGTTGCAAGCCACTGCGCGCCAGCAGCAGCCGGATCGCGGGTGCGGGCCCGATGCCCATGATCTCGGGCGCCACGCCGACCACGGCGGCGGCGGCAACGCGCGCCAGCGGCGCCTTGCCGCTGCGCAATTGCCACGCGTGTGCGATTGCGCGGGACGCCACCAGCGCGGCCGCCGCCGCATCGGTCAGCGCCGAGCTGTTGCCACCCGTCTGCACGCCGTTCTTGAACACCGTGCGCAGCCTGGCCAGCACTTCGACGGGTGTGGCGCGTGGGTGCGTGTCGCGGTCGGCCAGCGTGGCCTTGCCGCTGAGCCGGATGCCGCGCGACTGGTAGCCCGCGAGTTCGAAAACCTCGTTCGCCACCGGCACGATTTCGCCGTCGAACCAGCCAGCCTCTTGCGCCGCCACGGCGCGTGCGAAGGACGTGGCGGCGAAGGCATCGACATCGGCGCGTGTAATGCCGTATTTCAGCGCCAGGTTCTCGGCCGTCTGGATCATGTTGATGCCGGCGGCGGGGTCACTGAGAGACTCCCACATGAAGTCCTTGAAGCCGACGCCTGCGCCCAGGCGAAAGCCTGCGCGGTGGTCGAAGGCGGCGACCGGGTTGCGCGACATGCTCTCGGTGCCCACCACCAGCGCCAGTGTGGCTGCACCGAGGGCGATCTGCTCACCGGCCTGGCGGAAGAGTTCAAAGCCGGTGCCGCAGATGCGCTGCACGTTCAGCGCCGGCACCTCTTGCGCAACGCCGGCGTAAAGGCCGATGTGGCGCGCGACATAGAACTGGTCAAAGCCGCCGGGTGCCATGTTGCCGCTGATGACCGAGTCCACGTCACCCGCGTCCACACCCGCACGCGCCAGCAGGCTGCGCGCGGCCTTGATGCCAAGGTCGATCGGGTTGGCGTCGGCAAAGGCGCCCAGGTAGTCCACCATCGGCGTGCGCAGGCCGTCGAGGATGAAGACATCGTTGAAGCGGTTGAAGAAGCCCTTGGTTGGCGCCAGGCTCATGACTTGCTGACCTTGCTGACCTTGCTGACCTTGTGGGCGCGCTTCTCCAGAAAGGCGCGCACACGATCCTTGGCCGCGTCGTCGCCCTGCGCGATGGAAGAGATCAACGACTCGACAAACAAGCCGTCGCTGGCCGACAGGTCGCTAATGCGCGGCAATGCCTGCGTAATGGCGTAATTGGACAACGGCGCATTGCCAGCAATCCTGGTCGCCAGTTCAAGCGCCTTCGCCAGGCCTGCGCCGTCGGCCACGCGGTAATTGCTGAGCGCGATGGTCTGGCCTTCGTCGGCGTCGAAGACACGCCCCGTCAGCATCATGTCCGTCATGCGCGACACACCGATGAGCCGGCTGATGCGCACCGAGCCGCCACCGCCGACGAAGATGCCGCGCGTGCCTTCGGGCAGGCCGTAGAAGCTGCTGTCTTCGGCCACGCGCAAGTGCGCTGACGCGGCCAGTTCCAGCCCGCCGCCCACGACGGCGCCGTGCAGCACCGCAATCACCGGCACAGGGCCGAACTGGATGGCGTCGAAGCAGGCGTGCCAGGCGCGTGAATGCTGCATGCCTTCGCTGACGTTGCGTTCGCTGACTTCGCTGAGGTCCAGGCCGGCGCAGAAGTGCTCGCCCTCGCCGCTGATCACCGCTGCCTTGATGGCCGCCGGCATGTTGACGAACACGGTGTGCAACTGCGCCAGCAGCGCGTCGCTGATGGAATTGCGCTTGGCCGGCCGGTTCAGGCGGATGTGCAGCACCGGGCCGGCCTGTTCCAGGTGCAGCAGCGGCAACGCACCGAGCGGGCCGCCGGCATTCAGGGGTTCAAAGCGGGTGTTCATTCGTTCCTTCAGGTGTACACGACACGCGGGTCGGCGGGCCGCGCATACAGCGCTTCAACGTCGGCAGCGCGGCGGGCGAGTGCGGTGCGCTGGTTGACGTAGCCCTTGTCGGTGATCTCGCCAGCGGCGGCGCTGGGCGCATCGGGCAGCAGCAGTGCGCGCGCGGGTGTCTGCGACGAGCCGCCGCCATCAGCCTTCAGCGCGCGCAGGGCTTGCAGCAGTTGATCGGCCATCTGCGCGGCGGGCAAAGCGCGGCCGGCTTCGGACAGGAACACGAGCGCGCCGATCTCGCTGCGGTCGTGGCCGGTGATGAGCACGTCCTGCGCAAACGGCGCCAGCGCCGACACCACGCGCACCCGCAGCGTGCCCACGCTGACCCAGGTGCCGCTGGTGAGCTTGAAGTCTTCGGCCACGCGGCCGTTGAAGACCACGCCTTGCAGCGGGTCGGCTTGATCCAGCAAATAGCCGGCGTCGCCGATGCAGTAGTAGCCGTCTGTATCGAACGCGGACTGGGTTGCGGCTTCGTTGCCGCGATAACCCGGGAAGATGTGGTCGCCCTTGACGCGCATCTCGAGCTTGCCGCCCGGCCCCGCGACAGGCACGAACTTGAGTGTGACGCCTGGCATCGGCAGGCCGATGACGCCCGGGCCCTGCAGCTGCCAGCTGGCAAAGGTGACCGCCGGCGCGGTTTCGGTGCTGCCCCAGCTGGTGGTCAGCCACAGCGGTTCTGCGCGCACACGCCGGGCCACGGCCTGCAGCCGCTGCCAGGTGGACACCGGCATGCCGGCGCCAGCGTAGAACAGCATGCGCAGACGGCCGAAGAAGTGGCGTGCCAGGTCGTCATCGGCTTCGAGTGCGGGCAACATCATCTCGAAGCCGCGCGGCACGTTGAAGTACACCGTGGGCTGGATGCTGCGCAGGTGCTTCAGCGTGCGCTCGATGGCACCCGGCAGCGGGCGCCCGTCGTCCAGATACATCGTGCCGCCGGTGCGCAGCACGAGGTTCGTGTTGTGGTTGCCGCCGAAGGTGTGGCTCCAGGGCAGCCAGTCCAGCAGCACTGGTTTTTCGTGGTCCAGGAAGCGCAGCGTCTGCGCCAGCATCTGCTGGTTGGCGCACAGCATGCGGTGGCTGTTGATGACCACCTTTGGCTGGCCCGTGCTGCCGCTGGTGAGCAGGTACTTGGCGTGCGTGTCGGGCGTGATGGCGGCAAAGGCCTGCATCACGGCCGGCGACTCAGTGTGCGCCGCGAGTTGCGCATAGCTGAGCGCGCCGGCGTGCGACGCCGCACCGTGACTGAACACCGTCACCGCGTGGATGCCGGCACCCAGCAGCGGTGGGCCATAGACGGTGGCGTCGGACGCGTACACCAGGCCCGGGTCCAGCGTCTGCAGGACGCCGTGGATGCGGCTGTAGTCGCCGCCGGCCAGGCGGCAGTAGGCACTGCTGACGGTACACACCGCGCGCCCGATGTGCATGCCGGCCAGCAGCAGCACCAGGTGGTCGAGCGCGTTGTCGGACAGCACGGCGATGGGCTTGCCAGCGGGCAGTTGCAGGTCCAGCAGGCCTTGCGCGACGGCGCCGACCTGCTGGCGCAATTCGCGCCAGTTCAGGCTGCGCCAGCCCTCTGCGCCAGGCAGGGGTTCTGCAAAGGCGCGCGCGTCTGGCGTTTCTTGGGCCCAGTGTTGCAGCCATTCGCCGATGCAGCGCGCGTAGGGCAACAGCGGTTCGGGCGAGCGCAGCAGGAAGCTGCCGCCGCCGAGATCGACTTTCTCGGTGCGGCGGGGCGCGAGCATGCGCGGGTCGGTGAAGAAGTCTGCGCCGGCGCTGTCGGCCAGGTTTGCGGCGCTTGAGGTGTGTGCGTCGATTGCGCCGATTGCGCCGTTCTGGCAGTTCTGGTCGTTCGCGTCTTCGGGTGTTGCAGTGGGCACGATGTCTCCATCCACTCCATACACATGTGTATGTGTTTGGAGCCGGATGGTAGGGGTGTCGCATCCAGGCGGCATCGGTGTTCACCCTAGTATCCATACACCGCTGTATGGCGGCATCGTCGCTCCCATGCCGACTGTCCCCGTACGCCCCCTGCCGCGCAAGCCGGCCGTTCGCCGCGCCAAGGCCGATGTCGTTGCGCGCACCAGGCTGACACCCGAAGCCTGGCTCGACGCCGCGACCGAAGTGCTGGTGGACCGGGGCATCGACCATGTGCGCGTGGACGTGCTGGCCGGCCAGTTGCAAGTCACGCGCGGCAGTTTCTACTGGCACTTTCGGGACCGCGAAGACCTGCTTCGCCGCGTGCTGCAGGCCTGGCGTGAGCTGAGCACGGTGCAGCTGACGCGCCGGCTCGAGCGCGCCCGCGACGACCCGCGTGAACAGCTGCGCGACGTCATCTCGCTGCCTTTTCGCGGCCGCGCGGCGGTGCGCGCGGCGCGCATCGAACTGGCCATCCGCGCCTGGGCCCGCCGCGACCCGATGGCGCAGGAGGCGGTGGACGAAGGCGACGCTGCGCGCATTGCGTACCACGGCCAGATTTTTCGGTCGCTGGGTTTCAAGCCCGCCGAGGCGCAGATGCGCGGCTTCCTGCTCTACAGCTATGAAGTCGCCGAGTCGCTGTTGACGCGCCAGGGCAGCGCGGCAGCCAAGCAGGCGCGGCGGGTGTTTGTGGAAAAGCTGGTGCTGCTGCCGTTGGCGGGGTAGGGGCGGCACGGCGCGGTGTGGGGTGTCGTGGCGCGTCGCGTCGCGTTGGGCGGTGCCCGGCAGATGCCCACGCCATGGCGGTCTTCGCAATGCCACGACTGCGCTGTGGTGCTCAGTCGCAAGTCACACCGCAGAACTCACTGCGCTCCTTTCAGTCGGCTGCGTTCAAACAAGTCGTGGTGAGTCAGTTTTTGAGGCGCGCTTTGCCTGCCGACCCAAGACTGGCTTTACAGGGCTTTGATGGCTGCACGGCAATGTTCCTGCGCCACTTTGAAGGCAATTCGAGCACCGGCTGCGCCGCTGGCATCGACGTTCACTATTGAACATCAGCACCCTGGAAGCGCCGCTCGGGATGACCATGCGTTCAGCCGCCGCAACCGGCCCTGTCGGGTCAAAGCGGCGGCCGAGTCAACCCACACATTCAGGAGTGCAAGCCATGTCAAATTCCGCCTGCCAGTGGATCCCGGTCATGCTGAAGCGTCCACCCCGCCTGACTCGCTCGTGCAACGCAGCCTGGTTTCTGCTGCCCACGCTGGTGTTGGTTGCTGCGGTGGGAACGAGTTTCCTGGTCGGCGTGCTCGACGAGTTGCCGAAGTCGTCGCAAGTGCCGGCCAGCGCGGCCAGCATTCCCACCGGCGGCTGAAGGCGCGGCAGTGCGCCACCTCGTTTTCCACCGCCAAATCCAGGCATGGGCGCTTCAGAGGCGCCGGGCCCGGCGATGCCCGGTTTGGTGCTCGCAGTGCGTCCTTCCTGATGTGGGTGCCGATGGTTGCGCATCCCGCTTTCAGGCGCACTGCAATGACTTCACACAAGTTTCAACGCACCACCCTGGTCTGGCTGGCTGTGCTGATTCTCGGCGCCCTGGCGCTGGCCAGCATCGCGGCGCCGGGTTCCAGCGCGCCACTGCCATTCACCGCCGCGCTGCATCTGCCGCTGGCGGCTGGCCTGGACGCAGCCCCGGCTGCGTTGCCCGCACCCGGCGCATCGGACGCCGCCAGCAGCGAGAGCGACAACGCCCTGGGCAACGTGCTGGCCGGCTCCTCGGCCTGAACTCCACCAAGGGCTGCCATGCAGAACCTTCTGTCGCCGATGGGGTGCATGATCGCTGGCGTGCTGCTGCACCGCAGCGGCCGCGTTGCCGAAGGTGCCCACGGGGTGCTGAACGTGGTCATCATTCACATCTCGCTGCCGGCGCTGACACTGCGCCATCTGCACGGCGTTCACATCGGCACTGACGCGCTGGCACCGGTGCTGATGCCTTGGCTGCTGTTCGGCATCGGCGCGCTGCTGTTCTGGTGCCTGGGCCGGGCGCTGCGGCTACCGCGCGCCAGTGTCGGCGCGTTGACGCTGGTGGGCGGCTTCGGCAATACCTCGTTCGTGGGGCTGCCGGTGATCGAGTCGCTGCATGGCCGCGACGGGCTGGGTCTGGGCTTGTTGATCGACCAGGTGGGCTCGTACCTGGCGCTCAGCACGGTGGGCGCGCTGGCCGCCACGCTGTATGGCGCAGAAACCCGCCCCTGCGCCGTCGCCATGCTGCGCAAGGTGGCCAGCTTTCCGCCGTTCATTGCGATGCTGGCGGCGCTGCTGCTCACGCCCGTGGTTTTTCCGCCGGCTGTGGACGCGGCACTGGCGCGCATCGGCGACACCCTGGCGCCGCTGGCGCTGTTGTCGGTGGGCATGCGGTTGCGTTCTGATGCGTTGCGCCAGCATGCCCGGGAACTGTATTTGGGCCTGGGCTACAAGCTGCTGGTCTGCCCGGCGCTGGTGGTCGGGCTGCTGTGGCTGCTGGACGTCGCGCCGGGCACAGTCAGCAACGTCAGCGTCATCGAGGCCGCCATGCCACCGATGATCGGCGCCTGCATCGTGGCCGCACAGGCGCATCTGAATGCGCCGCTGGTGTCGCTGATGATCGGCCTGGGCATCCCGCTGGGGCTGGTCACGGCCACTGGGTGGTACTGGATGCGCGGCAGGCTGATCGGCTGAATGATTGACACGCTTCATTTGTGCCGCAGGCCTGCCTGCTCCTTGCGGTCCGTCATCCCGGGCGATGAAGCGCTGTTCTGGTCGCGCTGGGTTTGCTGAGAGGCGTGAACCTCAACGCGCAGTTCCGCAAAGCGCGAATTCAACAGTTCGCGCAGTGGCTTCAGGTGTTTGTGTGGCCTGTTCCAGCATCGTTCGCTCCAGCAAGGGCGTTGGCCAAGTGTCAAGTTTCGGCGCTGCTCGATCGATCCAGGAGGTGTTCGGGCGCCTGGCGTGAGCAGCGTCAATCCAGTCGCAACGGCTTCGGTCGAGACGCTTCGACCGGCAATCTCAGGCTTCCTTGTCCTGCGTCAAGGCGCTTGCTCGCGGCGCGCCCTACGCTGTGGCTGCCAACTGAAAAGGAGCGCCACCATGTTCAAACATCTGCTGTTGCCAACCGACGGCTCCGAAGCTTCTCAGGCCACGCTGCTCAGAGGGATTCAACTGGCCAAGGATTGCAAGGCCAGGATCACCGGCATCAGTGTCGCGCCGGAATTCCATGTGCTGAGCTTCAACACCACGATGGTCACGGACACGAAGGACCAGTTCATCGCCGAGAGCAGGGCCCAGGCCGAAAAGTACCTGGCCCTGTTGAAGCAGTCAGCACAAGCCGAAGGTGTGCCCTGCGACACCGAGGTCGCGCTCAGCGACTACCCCTACGAGGCCATCATCCGCACCGCCGAGAGCAAGGGGTGCGATCTGATCATGATGGCCTCGCACGGCAGGCGCGGCGTGCAGGGTTTGCTGATCGGCAGCGAAACGCAGAAAGTGCTGACGCACTGCAAAGTTCCGGTGCTGGTGTTCAGGTAGGCGCTCCGCGCGCCGGGTGCATGACCCACTTCGGCGAGCTAACGCCGGCCACGACGCAAGTCAGGTAGGCGCCCGACACGCTGCGCCATGTGCCGCGAATGGCCCGTGCATCGTGTTGGCACTGGCCACTTCAGCGCGAGCCTGCCTTCTGCAAGTTCAGCGCGGCATCCAGCGCGTCCATGAACAAGTCGATCTTGAGCGGTTTGGTCAGATAGCGGAAGAAACCTGCCTGAACGCCTTTCTCGACATCGCGGGGCATGGCATTGGCACTCACTGCAATGACCGGGATGTGCGCGGTGGCAGCGTCACCGGCCAGCAGTTTCATCGTCTCCAGACCGCTGATCCCGGGCAGGTTGATGTCCATCAGAACGACATCGGGTGGTTTTGCGCGGGCCAGTTCAAAGCCCTGGCGGCCATCGCTGGCCAGCAGCAGGTGCAGGTCGGTGCGCCGTGCAAACATCCGCTGCATGAGCAACTGGTTCGCCGGGTCGTCTTCGATGCACAGCACGGTAAAAAGCCGGGCCGCTGTCGGCGCCAGGGCTGCGCCAAGCCCAATGGCGTCCAATTCCCCACTCGCCCCACTCGCCCCAGGCTCGTCAAGTGCAAGTGGCATAGCCACCGAGGCCATCAGATCGACCCAGAACACGCTGCCCAGCCCAACCGTAC
Source organism: Rubrivivax sp. (assembly GCA_031403895.1). GTDB lineage: Bacteria > Pseudomonadota > Gammaproteobacteria > Burkholderiales > Burkholderiaceae_C > Rubrivivax. The sequence continues at coordinate 15,368 of JANNGN010000282.1, forward strand.
TTTGCGCACCGATCTGGCCGCCCATCAGTTCCACCAGCCGCTTGCTCACCACCAGGCCGATGCCGGTGCCCTCGATCACCCCGGCTTCTTGTCCAAGGCGCTCGAAAGGCTGAAAGAGCCGACCGAGTTGGTCCACGGCAATCCCTTCGCCGCTGTCCTCAAAACTGATGCGCAGGCGACCCAAGGGTCGTGCGGCGCAACTCACGCGGACGGTTCCTCCCGTTCGGTTGTATTTGATCGCGTTGGAAAGCAGGTTGATGAAGACTTGCATGATCCGCGTGCGGTCTGCCCGCACCAGGCAGCCGGCTTCAAGAATCGGAAACGTCAGTTGAATGCCACGTTGTCGTGCCTGCAGCTCGACCATCGCATGGCAGTCGCTCAGCACACCCTGCAGCGACACTGGTTCCGGCGTCAACGACAAGCGGCCGGACTCGATCAGCGCCAGATCCAGAATCTCGTCGATCAGCTCCAGCAAGTACCAGCCCGCCTTCTGGATTTGGTCCACGCTTTCCTGCTGCAGCGGGGTCGGCGGCGGCGTTCCTGAATGAATCAATTGGGCAAAGCCGAGTACTGAATTGAGCGGTGAACGCAATTCATGGCTCATGCTCGACAGAAAGTTCGACTTCGCAAGGTTGGCGGACTCGGCAGCCTCCACCGCTGCAATCAACTCGGTTTCAATGCGCTTGCGCTCGGTGATGTTGGTGAACAGCAGGGCGACCTTTCGGCTTTCCGCTCCCCCTAATCGAAACGCATACACGTCAAACCAGCGGTTCAACGGTTTCACTTCGTTGACAACACGAACAGCCTCGCCCGTGAGCGCAACCTTTCCGTAAGTCTCAAGCCAGTATTCTTCAATATCAGGAAGCAATTCAAGTATCCGCTTTCCCTGCGCGTTGTGCAGGCCGCCCATGGTCTCGAAAGACGGGTTCACCTCCAGAAAAATGTAATCGACTGGCTTGCCGTGGTCATCGAAAGTCATTTCGATGATGCAATACCCTTCGTCCATTGAATTGAACAAATCGCGGTAACGATCTTCCGATTCGCGCAGTGCTTGCTCGGCCCGCTTGTGCTCGGTGACATCACTGGCGGTGCCGAACCATTCCACGATCTCACCCGCTGCATCCAGCAGCGGAACCGCATGCGAGAACGTCCAGCCCAGGCTGCCGTCCACCAGCCTGACCCGATGTTCCAACTTGAAGAACCCTTTGGTCCGGATGGCTTCATTGATGACAGCCAGCACCTGCGGTTGATCAACCGGGTCAATGTATTCCTGAAGCCAGTTGTCGCGGGGCTCTGCCGTATCGACGATGAAGTTCTGGCCATGGAGTTGACGCATTTCTCTCCAGTCCGGGCTCATGCGGTACACCACATCCGAGCTTGCCAGCACCAATGCGCGAAAACGCTCTTCGCTCTGGCGCAGGGCGAGCTCGGCCTGCTTGCGCGTGGTCACGTCCTTGAAGACAACGGCAACACAGGCTTGCGTTTGCGCTTCGACGCGAAAGGCGTAAAGCTCCAGGACACGGACGCGACTTTTTTCAACGCTTTCCCGTTCAAACCGGATCGACTCGCCGGTGCGCAGAACGGCGTCATAGGTGAGAACCCATTCCTCAGCCGCTTGCGGGATCAATTGCCGAATGGTTTTGCCAACCACGTCGTACACGCCCGACTGCACCTCGAACGCCTGGTTGGCTTCGACATAACGATAGTCCAGCGGCGCGTTGGCTTTGCCCACGACTTTTTCGAGGATGCAAAAGCCTTCATTGATGGACTCGAACAGGTTGCGGTAGCGCCGCTCGCTCAACAGCAGCGATGCCTCGGCCCGCAGTCGTTCCAGCCGCGTCCAGATGCGCGCGGTCAGGTCGCGCGTCATCTCGATCTCGTCTTCGCGCCAGTCATAGGCCTCGGATTTGTACAGGCACAGCGCAAAGCGCCATAACCCGTCGCGGATCAGCGGCATGCACAGGAACGATGCGATTTTCAGCGCGGCGAATGTCGCAGCGTCGGTGCGTGAATCGGTGACCGCGTCACGTACCACGATCACCTCGCCTGCACGCGCCAGCTTTATAAATTCTGCGCCTACAAAGTCCGCCAGCCGATGAACACCGACCAGGCTGGGCACATCTTGCCGATGCCAGTCATGGTGGATCGCCACCTGTTCTGCCGTTTCGTCGATTTCGGCAAACGCACAGATCGAGAGTTGCAGATGCGCGGCCATC
>JANNGN010000283.1:0-11942 GCA_031403895.1 Rubrivivax sp.
GCAGAGGCATTGTGTGCGAGGGAATGCGATGAAGTCCGCAACCGCACTTCGTTCAGTAGCCCGTGCCGGGGCCTGTGTGTACTGCACCAAGCCAGGAGGGCACTGATATGGCATTCACCGTCTTCGTCGATGGCCAGGAAGGCACCACCGGCCTGCGCATCCACGAATACCTGGCGCAGCGAGGTGATGTCGAGGTCTTGCGCATCGACCCCGAGCGCCGGAAAGACGCCTCCGAACGGGCTCGCTTGCTCAACGCCGCCGACGTCGCCTTCCTGTGCTTGCCGGACGTCGCCGCGCGCGAAGCCGTAGCGCTGGTGAACAACCCGCGAACCTGCCTCATTGACGCCAGCACCGCGCACCGCACGGTGCCGGGCTGGGTGTTCGGACTGCCCGAACTGGCGCCCGGCCAGCGCGATGCCATTCGCGCTTCCAAACGCATCGCCAACCCGGGCTGCCATGCCAGCGCCTTCATCCTGCTGTTGCGGCCGCTGGTGGACGCGGGCCTGGTGCCGGCGGGCCACGCAGTGAGCGCGACATCGATCTCCGGCTACTCCGGTGGCGGCAAGAAGATGATCGACCAGTACGAGGCCGCCGCGCGCACTGGCGCTGAGCCCGCGCTCACTTCGCCCAGACCCTACGCGCTGACGCTGTCGCACAAGCACCTGCCGGAAATGATGGTACACACGGGCCTGAGCACGGCGCCGATCTTCTTGCCGATGGTGGGCAACTTCTACAAGGGCCTGGCGGTGACGGTGCCGCTGCATCTGGGCGCCTTGGGCAGCGCTGGTACCACGCCAGAGGCCGTGCATGCCACGCTGGCCGCGCGTTATGCAGGTGAACGTTTTATCCGCGTCATGCCGCTGCGCGACCCTGGCACGCTGGAGGGCGGCTTCTTCGACGTGCAGGGCAGCAACGACAGCAACCGCGTCGACCTCTTCGTCTTTGCCAATGCGTCGCAGCTCATTCTGATGGCGCGTCTGGACAACCTGGGCAAGGGCGCCAGCGGCGCCGCTGTGCAGGCGATGAACGTGCACCTGGGGTTGGACGAAGGTCTGGGGCTATAGGGGCGATAGAGGCCATTGGGGCTATAGGCGCGTCAACCCGTCGCGCTGTCAGATGCCGGCGGGTCGCTCCCGGTAGTGGTAGCGGTAGGCGTCGGCAAAGCCCAGGCGACGGTAGGTTTTCAGCGCCGGTGAATTCTCAGAGTCCACCTGCAAGTAGGCTATCTTGGCGCCTTGCAACGCTGAAATGGAGAGCATGCGCTCACACAGCAAGCCTGCAAGGCCTTGGCCACGGGCTGACTCCAGCGTGTGGACGTCGTACAGCCCGACCAGATCCGCCTCGCGCGCGAATTGGCCACAGGCCAGGACGGTGTCGTCGGCATCGCTTCGGATGGCGTAGCCCTGGTACGGCACCGGTGAGTGTTGCAAGCGAAGGGCGTGGCATTGGCGGTGCGCAGCAGGCGAACCGCGCAGGGCGCCAACCGAGTCGGCAAAGTCCGGGCCGCTGAGTTCCGAGAAATGACAACCCATGGGCAGTGGCCGAGCGGGTTTGCTGGGCAACGCTTCAAGCACCATCACCCGCGTGCTGTCCACCAGCCGATAGCCCCGACGGACAAGTTCTGTGTCGAGCATTGCCGGCTGCGTGAAGCGGTTGAGCCTGAAGATCATCGGCAGGTCGGCTTCACGATAAACCTCGGCTGCCATCGCCAGCTTGTCGTCCAGCGGCAGGCGACCCGAGGCCACGGCGTTGATGCAACGCGCTCGGCGCGCCTTGCCCGGCAGGTAGCGCACGATCCAGCCGTCGAGCCAGCGCTGTTGGGGTGGAGCGCTGGCGTTCAGCCCTGCATCTTCCACCCGCGACATCAACTGCTCATCCAAGGCGATCGGCCATTTCTTTGGCAAAGGCAACAAAGGCCTGCGCGCCCTTGGACGCGGGGTCGAAGTTGACACCGGGTTGGCCATAACTGGGCGCTTCGGCCAGGCGCACATTGCGTGGGATCACGGTGTTGAAGACCTTGTCGCCGAAGTGCGCCTTGAGCTGGTCACTGACCTGCTGCTGCAGCGTGATGCGGGGGTCGAACATGACCCGAAGCAGACCGATGATTTCCAGGTCGGGGTTGAGATTGGCATGCACCTGCTTGATGGTGTTGACCAGGTCCGAGAGGCCTTCTAGTGCGAAGTACTCGCACTGCATCGGCACGATCACCCCATGCGCCGCGCACAGGCCATTGAGCGTGAGCATGCTCAGGCTGGGCGGGCAGTCGATGAGCACGAAGTCGTATTCGTCCTTCAACGGCTGCAGCGCAGCTTTCAGGCGCTTTTCACGGTGATCGAGCTCGACCAGTTCGACCTCGGCACCTGCAAGTTCACGGTTGGCGCCGAGCACGTCATAGCCGCCTTGCGGGCTGCGACGGCGAGCGTCGGCGATGGCCGTGGTTTCCAGCAGCACGTCATAGACGGTGGGGTCGAGTGAGCGTTTGTCGATGCCCGAGCCCATGGTCGCATTGCCTTGCGGGTCCAGGTCCACGAGCAACACGCGGCGCCCCACCAGGGCCAGGCCCGCAGCCAGGTTGACGGTGGTCGTTGTCTTGCCAACGCCGCCTTTCTGGTTGGCAATGCAAAAGATGCGCATGCCGCTCACTGCGCAGAAAGGCGCAGGCCGAATGCGATCAGGAACACGCCGGCCAGTTTTTCCAATCCGCGCGCCAGGCGCTGGTGGGCGCGCACCTGTGCACTCACGGCGTTGGCAAAGGTACACAAGACAAGGCAGTACACCGCAGAGAGGGCTGCAATGGTGATCGCCATGGCGGCAAAGGTGAGCACCCCGCGGTGCGCTGCCGGGTCGATGAAGAGGGGAAAGAAGGCCATGTAGAACACGATGGCCTTTGGGTTCAATAGGGTGATGAAAAACGCCTGGCGCGCATAGTGGCGCGGTTCGATTTGTACCGGCGAAGCCGATCCTGTCTTGGCAAAGATCAACTTCAGGCCAATCCAGCCCAGGTAGGCAGCGCCAAGGTACTGCACCGCTGCGAACAGCGCCGGATGCGCAGCCAGCAACGCAGCCACGCCGGCCACAGCCAGCCACAGCAGCACCTGATCGCCTGCGATAACGCCCAGCGTGGCGGCCGCCCCGGCTCGAAAACCGCCCTTGCCGGTGGCGGTTAGAAGTGCGAAGGTGCCGGGGCCAGGGAGGGCAAGAAACAGCAGGATTGAAGCGCAAAAGGCGCCGTAATCGGCGATGCCAAGCATGGGCAGTTCTTTCTTGTGGCGGAGACCGGCGCTGTCGCAAGGCAGCTCGGCATGCAGGATCGATTGACAGCCGACGGGGCCAACCCCTCATCGGCCCACGAGGGAGCGTATCTCAGTTTTGTAAGACGGCAGCCGACGAAGACCGCAATTCGGGACGCATCCACACCAGGCAGCGCTCGGCATTCAAGCCTGGGACGGTGAGTGGTTCCACGTGAAACACCTCGATGCCTGTTGGCAAGGCCGCAATTTCGGCATCAGGGCGCTTTCCCTTCATCGCCATCCAACAGGCGCCAGGCGCGAGCAGGGCGCGACTCAGGTTCGTGAAATTCGTCAGCGATGCAAAGGCTCGCGACGTGATCAGATCAAACGGGACTTCCGCCAGCGACTCAACCCGCGCGTGGGCTGCATGCAAGTTTTGCAGTCCCAACGTCCCCGCCACCTGCCGGACAAAAGCCGCCTTCTTGCCCACGGTGTCAACGCAAGTCACCTCCAACTCAGGCAGCATGATGGCGAGCACCACACCAGGTAGCCCGCCACCACTGCCGACGTCCAGCAGGCGCCCTTGCAGCACCGCGCGTTCGACTGGCCGAATCACCGCCAGGCAATCGGCCAGATGCTGCGTCAGCATGGCGGACCGCTCGCGCACTGCCGTCAAGTTGTAGGTAGCGTTCCAGTGCAACAGCAGTTCCAGGTAGTCCAACAATGCCTGGGATTGCGCTGGGCGGGGAGCGAGTCCCAACGCCGCACACAGCGGGTCAATGTCGGGAGTCACGCGTTCAGTTGCCTTCGTCTGCTTGACACTCTGCGGCTGCGGCCTTCGATCTGCGTTTTTTCAGATGCACTAGCAGCAGAGAAATTGCGGCGGGTGTGACGCCCGAAATGCGCGAGGCCTGGCCCAGCGTTGCCGGCCGGTGGTGCGTCAGCTTTTGACGCACCTCGAAGGACAGCGCCGGGACGAGGGCAAAGTCAAACTCTTCTGGCACGCGCATGTTCTCCATGGACGAAGCACGCGCGACCTCCTCGTTCTGCTTGTCGATGTAACCGGCGTACTTGATCGCGATGACAGTCTGCTCGATCACGGCGTCAGCCTCCGCCACGCCGTACTCCCGCCGCAATGTTTCACGTGAAACAGCCTCCGGGTGGCCCGCAATGCGCGCCGCTTCGCACACGACGTCAAAGCCCACGCCTGGCCGGCGCAACAGGTCGGACAATGCGTACTCATGCTCAAGGGCCCTGCCCAACAAACGCTCGGCCTGTGCGTCGGGCAGGGTGGCAGGGCGGACCCAGGTGGAGCGCAGGCGCTGCTCCTCACGGACCAGCCGTTCGCGCTTTTGGCTAAAAGCGGCCCAGCGCCGGTCATCCACCAGCCCCAGTTCACGCCCGGCTTCAGTCAACCGCAGATCGGCATTGTCTTCACGCAACTGCAGGCGGTACTCGGCCCGGCTCGTGAACATGCGGTAGGGCTCCGTCACGCCTTTGTTGACGAGATCGTCCACCAACACCCCCAGGTACGCCTGGTCACGACGCGGCAGCCAAGCCGGACGGCCCTGCACCTGGAGTGCCGCGTTGACACCGGCGTACAGACCCTGTGCAGCTGCCTCTTCGTAACCCGTCGTGCCATTGATCTGCCCGGCGAAGTACAGACCCATGATGGCGCGTGTCTCAAAGCTCGGCCGCAGATCTCGCGGGTCGAAGTAGTCGTACTCGATGGCGTAGCCTGGGCGCAGTATGTGTGCATGCTCCAACCCCCGCATGGACTGAACAGCCGCAAGCTGCACGTCAAAGGGCAGCGACGTGGAGATTCCATTGGGATAGATCTCATGCGTCGTCAGCCCTTCGGGTTCCAGGAAAACCTGGTGGGACTCCTTGTCGGCAAAGCGGTTGACCTTGTCTTCGATGCTCGGGCAATAGCGCGGGCCCACGCCATCAATGACGCCAGTGAACATGGGGCTGCGGTCGAAACCGCTTTTGATGATCTCGTGTGTGCGGGCATTGGTGTGCGTCAACCAGCACGGCACTTGCCGCGGATGCATCTGAGGCGTGCCTAAGAAACCGAACACAGGCACCGGATCGAGGTCGCCGGGCTGCGGTTCGAGCAAAGCGAAATCAATCGTCCGGCCATCTATGCGGGGTGGCGTGCCGGTCTTCAACCGCCCTTGAGTCAGCTTCAACTCCTTCAACCTTGCCGACAGAGTCATCGCCGGCGGGTCACCTGCGCGGCCGGCACTGTAGTTCTGCAGGCCGACGTGGATTCGACCGTCAAGGAAAGTGCCTGCGGTCAGCACGACCGCCTTGCCGCGGAAGCGCAGGCCCACTTGTGTCACTGCGCCCGCCACGCGGTCACCTTCCAGGATCAGGTCATCCACGGCCTGCTGAAACAACCAAAGATTGGGCTGGTTCTCCACGCGATGACGAATCGCGGCGCGATACAGCACACGATCTGCCTGCGCCCGGGTGGCGCGTACAGCAGGGCCCTTGCTGCCATTGAGTATGCGGAACTGGATGCCAGCCTCGTCGGTCGCCTCGGCCATTGCACCACCCAGGGCATCGATCTCCTTCACCAGATGACCCTTGCCGATGCCGCCGATGCTGGGATTGCAGCTCATCTGCCCCAACGTTTCAATGTTATGCGTCAGCAGCAAGGTGCTGCATCCCATGCGTGCTGCGGCCAGCGCGGCTTCAGTGCCGGCGTGGCCGCCGCCAATAACAATGACATCGAATGATTGAGGGTGCAGCATGCAGCAGGTGATTCTACGGAGGCGCCGCCGTTGTCCACGCAGCAAAGAAGCAATCCAGCAGAGGGCAAACAGCAACCGCCTTTGAGGGTTGCGCGCGGCAATGGCGATCGTCAGTTTGCACGACAGGCCGGGCACTGGGTCTGCGCGTACTTCGTAGCATCGAACGCTGGGGCCTGAATCCGGCACCTGCCCAAAAAAAACGCCACCCAACCTGGATGGCGCGAAGCACACGATCGCTGGGGGGACGGCGGCTCGTGCGCCAAAGAACCCAGGCCATGATCACCAACACAACCTGGGCGCAAGCTGAACAGCACAATCGCGCCATCAGCGTCAGCATTGCAACACCTCGTCCGGTACAGCGAACCTACAAACTCTTGTAGTGTCCAGAGGCGCAACGGGGTGATAAGCACCCGCCAGCCGGCCGGGCCTCTCAGGCAGCCCGAATCGCCACCGCAGCTTCGCGCGCAAAGTCCGGCGCATCCAGGGCCGCAGCTCCAGAGGTAAACCCTTCGCGGGCCGATGCGAGCACTTCTCCGACCAGGTCCTGCCAGGGCAGGCGGTGCAGAATGACGTTCAGGCGCACTGTGGCATCCAGCGTATCCATCGCCTGACGGCCGACGCCCACCACCTGAATGTTCGTGATGATTGAATTCGGATCAGCGAGCATCAACACACCCGTCCGAAGTTCCACCCACTCCCAAGCCAAACCTGCGTACACACCGTCGAGCGACCCCACCCATACCGTGCTACCGACACAAGGCTCAGTGCCCCTGCGCTCTTGCCGCATTTGCGTGCTCATGTGCAGGAACGAAGGCCATTCGTCTTCCGGCGATGGCGGGAACCAATCAATAATTGGCCACGATTTGATCATCCAAGACTGAAGACCCATATGAGCACCCCACTGGCTGTTGGTGCTCCGATGGTTACCAAGCATCAGGGATTCCGCAACCTACAAACCTTGATGATGTACAACGCACTCCAATGAGGCATCAGGACTATCTGGACGTCAGCGCATCGCGTGACAAGGCGACCTTTGAACAGCGACTGCTGAGATTCGCCCAGAACATGGACTTCGGCATCGTCTCGGCCGCGCTTGCCGTGGACCAGCCCGGAGAAAAACCCCTGTTCGTGATGATCGGCAACACGCCTCAGGGCTTCGTCGAAGCTTCGCGCAGCTTTGCGGGCACACAGCGTGACCCCGTGCTCAAACGTTTGAGAGCAACCAGCACGCCATTTGTGTACGACCAGTCGCTCTACGTCGAAGAAAACGCCGCCGACCTCTGGGAGGAGCAGGCCCCGTTCGGCTACAGAACCGGCATCTCCATGGCACTGCACATGCCGGCAGGGCGGCATTTCCTGCTGGGTGTGGACCGGGACGAACCCCTCCCCTCAGAGGACTCGGCACTGACGCGCCTGCTGGCTGACCTGCAGCTGCTCGCCGTCTATGCACAGGAAACCGCCGTGCGCGTGCTGCTGCCCGAAGCCACGCCCTTCTCGCCGCCTCTGCACTTGACCACGCGCGAACGCGAAGTGCTGCAATGGACCCGCGAAGGCAAATCAGCCTGGGCCGTGGGTCAGATTCTGTCGATGAGCGAACACACGGCCAATTACCACTTGCGCAATGCGATGCGCAAGTTAGGTGTTTCAAGTAAACACATCGCAATCCTGAAGGCCACTTCTTTCGGGCTGATCTGATCGGAAAGCATGCGCGCTTGGCTTTGTCAAGCTACAAAGGCACGCAGCTACGAAAGTGCCGCAGTTCTTGTTGAAATGCAGTTACAGGCCCTGAGTCGGGCCCCCTCAACAGGAGTCCAGCATGACAAACTTTCCCCGCGGTGGTTGGAGCGCAATCTACGAATTCTTCTTCGGTAGCGCCTGATCCAACAGGCATCGGTTCACGGCAGCGGCTTGACGGCCCTGCGGTGAACTGAAGCCGCACACGAGCTACTGCGGCCGTCTCACTTGATGGCTGCACTGCGAAAGGTGCGGGTCACGTAGGCTATTGCGCTGACCGTCAACAACAGACAAACGCCCGTTGCCACGACGACATCGGCCCAGGGCAAATCCTGGCCCTTCAGCACACGCCCCATCAAAGTGGTTTGCGCCAGCGCCGGAACCCACAGGTGCCATGCGGCGGCGCCCTCCTGATTGAACACCGTCACCAGCGGCAACATCGACACCGTCAGCATCAGCACGGTGGTGTTGGCTTGGGCTTCCTTGAAGCTCTTGCAGCGGATCGCGATCGCCATCAGCAGCGCCGCCAGGGCACCGGCCAGCGGCAACAGCAGTGCCATGAACGCCAGCGCCTCGCCAATGCCAAAGCGGAACATGGCCGCCAGGGCTTCGCTGCGCAACAGCCATTGCCCGGGCAAAAAGCTCAGGCAAGACAGCACGGCGATCAACATGCCAACGCTGGCCACTGCGCCCCATTTACCCAGCACGATGGACAGGCGGGGCGCAGGATTCATCAGCAGCGGTTCCAATGAGCCACGTTCACGCTCGCCTGCCGTGGTGTCGAGTGCCGCGTTCAGCGCACCGTAAAGCACGGCCATCAGCACAAAAAACGGCACCATGGTCGCCAGTTGTGCAGCCCGTGTCGCCGGATCGGCAAGATCGCGTTCCTCCACCCGCACCACCTCCAGCGTCGCAGCGGCCACGCCCCGCACCGCCAGGCGCAATGTGGCCTGCTCATGATTGAAGGCGCGCAGCAGGCGCAGCACCGGCCCGGCCCCTGTTTGTGCCCGCTGATTTGCGGCGCTGGACACCAACTCCAGCACCGGTGGCTCGCCCCGCGCCAGGTCGGCTTCGAAGGCGGCGGGAATCACCAGAACCGGGTCGCCCATCTTGCTGTCGCGCAGCGCCTGCTCATAACCGGGGGGCGCCGATCTGACCGAATAGGTTTGACGCAGCAGAAAGTTATGCAGAGTGGGTGCATGTTCGATGCCCTGCACGACGAGCTCCCGGGCCTCGGCCCTCTTTTCAATGCCGGCGACGAGGCTGCTCACCAGCATCAGCACCAGGGGCCCGATGGCCACCGAGCTGATGAGCACCATGAAGAGCGTGCGCCGGTCGCGCAAGGCGTCGATCAGTTCCTTGCGATAGACGCTCCAGGCGGCGGCGATCATGATTGCGCTCCTGCGGTCTCGCAGGCTTGGGCCGGCGCATGAAAAGGCGCAAATGCCAACTTGACAAACGCCCCTTCAAAATCATGGCACTGTGCCTGGGCCATGAGCTGCGGCACACTGCCAGCGGCCACTGTTCGGCCGTGCGCGACCACCACCACGTGGTCGCACAAACGCTCCACCTCTTGCATGATGTGGGTTGAAAAGATGATGCATTTGCCGTGCTCATCGCGCAGGCGCCGCAGCGTGTCGCGCAGTGCCCGTGTGGCCAGCACGTCCAGCCCGTTGGTGGGTTCGTCGAGCACGATATTGGCGGGGTCATGCACCAGCGCACGCGCCAGCGCGGTCTTCATGCGCTCACCCTGGCTAAAGCCTTCAGTGCGGCGGTCGAGCAAACCTGTCATGTCCAGCACCTCTGCCAGTGTCCGCGCCCGCGCGTCTGCAGCAGCGTCGCTCATGCCATGCAGGCGGCCAAAATAGACGATGTTCTCGCGCGCCGTCAGGCGCGGGTACAGGCCGCGCGCGTCACTCAGCATGCCCATGCGGGCCAGCGCCCTTGTCGGCTGCGTGGCCACTTCAATGCCATCGACCAGCACACGCCCGGCGTCGGGTTCGATCAGCGCGGCAGCGATGCGCAGCGTGGTCGTCTTGCCGGCACCGTTGGGGCCCAGAAGGCCGGTGATGCACCCGTTGGCGGCCATGAATTCCACGCCAGCCACCGCTTGCACCGTGCGCTGGTGGCGTCCGCGGCCGGCGCTGAACTGCTTGTGCAGTGCTTGCACGTCGATCATCGCGCGGCGCTCCCATCGAAGGGCATGAAAACCAGTGGTCGCGGGATGCCGACGGCACACGCGGGGTCAACCTTGAGTGCCTGTGCGTCGTCTTCAGCGTCAATAAAGCGGAAGAGCACATCGCGCATGCACGGCAACCCCATCACACCGTGTCCAGCTTGGTGTACCACCACATGCCGGGCCAGGCTACCCAGCGCACGCGCGGCCCGTTCGCCGTGCCGCGCTGGCGTCACCGGATCGGCGCCGCCCGACAGCACCAACGTCGCCACCGGCGCCGCCGGGATTTGGTAAAACGCAGAGGGCACTTCGCCCAGTGGCCAGTCCGCACACACCCGGCGGTACAGCCCGGTGACCGAATCGCCGAAATCCACACCCGGCCTTTCCGTGGCCCGGCCGAGGCGGGGCAGGTCCTCTGCGCAGACGACCGAGTAGTGCATGCCCTCGCTGAGGGTGCCGGTGGATCGTCCGCCCAGCGCGGACGCCAGGCCCAGCAGCGGCTCGAACCGGCCGCGTGCGCCCTCGCTCACGGCCAGCGGCAGGGCAGCAGCCAGCACCGGCACATAGAGCGGTACACGCACCAGGTTCAGCACCAGGTCGCGTGTGATCAGCACACGCTCGGCTGCGCCCGTCAGCGGATGCGCCGCTGTCACCTCTCGTGGCAAGCCCGCCAATAAAGAGCGCCAGTCTGCGGCCAGCGCTGGATGGCGCTGGTGGCAGGGTGCCTGCGCCTGACATGCAGCCAGCACCGCGTCAAAAGCCGCCTGGTTGTCGGAGGACATGGCGGCCGGCAACACCATGTCAGGGGGTGCCACACCGTCGATCACCAGGCGGCGCACAGCCTGTGGAAACTGGCGCAGGTATTCCAGCGCCGCGCGCGTCCCGTATGAGCCGCCGACCAGGTTCACCTGCGCCGCACCCAGCGCTTTGCGCACGGCGTCTGCATCCTGCATGGCGATGAAGGTGGTGTACTGGCGCAAGTCACCGTGCGGCAGCTTCTTCAGTTGCGCAAGGCAGGTGCTCAAGCGCTGTAGCTGGCGGACAGGGTCGAGCGCAACCGCCAACGGCGCCGTCGGTTCGATAGGCGGGCAGGCGAGCGATGCGCTGCGCCCGCTGCCGCGCTGGTCGATGAGCACGATGTCGCGCCGGTAGGCCAGCCGCGCCAACAACCGCGAAACCGTGCCGCCCAACTCCATCGCACCCTGGCCCGGGCCGCCGGCGAAAAACATCACCGGGTCTGGTTTGCGGTTGCGCGCCAAAGCGGGCAAAACGGCGTAGTGGACGTCGATCTGCACACCCTCAGGTTGGGCCGGATCGAGCGGCCGGCGCGCCACGCCGCACCAGGCATCGTGCTCGACACCTTGCAGCCGGCAAGGCTTGAGCCCGGGCCGGCCTTCAGCCGCCAGGGGCGACGACGTGCAAGCCAGCAGTGCGCAAGCGACAGCGCCGGCAAAAATGAAAGGTGCCATGGCGCCGATTCTGCGGTGGCCAGACAGACCGCAGCGACTGCACGGGTGAGCCGCAGTCGGGCTGCCACGAACTGCGCCTTTGCACGGGCGGGCGGGGCCGGCGCCGGCAATCAGCCCAGCAAGCGCTTCAGTTCACCACTGGCAATCAAGCGGTCCAGATCCTCGGCACCCCCCCACCAAAGTCCCTTTGACAAACACCAGCGGCAGGGTTGGCCAGCCCGTCCACATCTTCAAGGCCGTGCGGCGGCGCCAGTCAGCAAAGTAGCTGCCGTACTCCAGATACTCGTGCGCCACACCTGCCGCTTGCAGCGCCTTGCGAGCCCGGCGCGGGTAGGGGTTCTGGCGCATTCCCACCACCACCACAGGGTTTGCGGCCACGGCAGCCTGAACCTCGCTCAGCGTGCCCTGGAAGTGCTGCGCGACGCGTTCCCGAACGGCAGGGTGGATGCGCGATTCATCAAGGATGGGACGCGGCATGGTGTCTCAAGCCGACTTCTTGGCGGCCGGTTTGAACAGGGCCTGGCAGGCGGCACGCTGGCCGTCGGTGGCGTCAGTGGCGTGGGTCTTGGCGCAA
>JANNGN010000284.1:0-10353 GCA_031403895.1 Rubrivivax sp.
CGCCGGGCAGCTGTTGGTCGGCCGATGAAGCGCCTGGGAGCCGCCAGGCTGCGCTTTATCGCAATGCGCTGGCGCGGCATTGGCGGGGCGACGACAGTCACGTCACCGCTTCCCCACACCGCACAGGAGTCCGCCATGTCACGCCACCTCTTCCAGCGCGCCTTTTCGTTCTTCCTGGCCGCCACGGTGACGCTGGGCCTGCTCGGCGGCATCGAGCGGCTGAGCGTGCCCGATGAAGCGGCGGCGCAGTGGGCGCAGGCCGCGGCCCCGCGCGCCTGAGCCCGGCATGAACGCGCTGCTGCTGTTCATCGGCTGGTGCCTGCTGTTCGTGCTGAGCTGGCCGCTGGCCTTGCTGGCGCTGGTGCTCGCACCCGTGGTGTGGCTGCTGTCGCTGCCGCTGCGGCTGCTGGGCATCACCCTGGGCGCGGTGTTTGCGTTGCTGGGTGCAGTGCTGATGCTGCCGGCCCGGCTGCTCAGCGGACGTCGCTGACGCTGGGCTGGGGAAGCTGGCGCCGCACCCGGCGCCCAGCGGCAACGCAATTCAGCCGCGCAGGTGGCAAGCCACCCAGTGCAGCGGGCTCGTCTGCTTGAGCTGTGGCTTTTCCACGTCGCACAGGCCCTTCTGGGCGATCGGGCAACGGGTGTGGAAGTGGCAACCCGAGGGCGGGTGGATGGGGCTGGGCACGTCGCCCTGCAGCGCCACGCGCTTGCGCTTGATGCTGGGGTCTGGGATCGGCACCGCCGACAACAGCGCTTCGGTATACGGGTGCAGGGGGTTCATGTACAGGCCCTTGGCCGGCGCGATCTCGACGATGCGACCCAGGTACATGACGGCCACGCGGTGGCTGATGTGCTCGACCACGCTGAGGTCGTGGGCGATGAAGACGTAGGTCAGATTGAACTGCTCGCGCAGGTCTTCGAGCAGGTTGATGACCTGGGCCTGGATCGACACGTCCAGCGCCGAGACGGCCTCGTCGCAGACGATCAACTTGGGTGACACCGCCAGCGCGCGCGCAATGCCGATGCGTTGGCGCTGGCCGCCCGAAAACTCGTGCGGATAACGCCGCATGTGGTCGGCGTCCAGGCCCACCGTCTCCAGCAGCTGCACGATGCGGTCGTCGTATTCGCGTGGGGTCTTGGCCAGCTTGTGGATGGTCAGTGCTTCACCGACGATGGCGCCCACGGTCATGCGCGGGTTGAGGCTCGCGTACGGGTCCTGGAAGATGATCTGCATGTCGCGCGCCAAAGCGCGCAGCTCTTCCTTGCCGGCGGTGGTGACGTTCTGGCCCTCGAACCAGACCTCGCCCGAGGTCGGCTCGATCAGGCGCAAGATGCAGCGGCCGGTGGTGCTCTTGCCGCAGCCGCTTTCGCCCACCAGCCCCAACGTCTCGCCGGCGGCCAGATCGAAACTCACGCCGTCGACCGCATGCACCTTGTCGACGGTGCGGTTGAACAGCCCGCCGTGGATGGGGAACTGCTTGACCAGGTCCTTGACGCGCAACAGCGGTGTGCTCATGTCGACCTCTCGGGCGGTGCATACCCCGCCCGATCCCCCGCGGGGATGTTCGCTTGCTTGGGGTGGCCCGGCGCGGCACTCATGCCAAGGCGCTTTGCAGGATGCACGCCACCTTGTGCCCCTGCGCCACCTCGCGCAGCGCCGGCGTGGCCTTCAGGCACTCGGGCACTACGTATTTGCAGCGGCCGGCAAAGCGGCAGCCCGCGGCCGGCTCGATCAGCTTGGGCACCGTGCCGGCGATGGCCTCCAGCCGCACCTTGTGCGTGGCCGCGGTGTCGATGCGCGGGATGCTGCGGATCAGCCCTTGCGTGTAGGGGTGGCGCGGGCGCGCAAAGAGCGCTTCCACGGTGGCTTCTTCCACCACCTTGCCGGCGTACATGACGACCACGCGCTGCGCGGTTTCGGCCACCACGCCCATCGCGTGGGTGATGAGCATCACGGCCATGCCCAGGCGGTCCTTCAGCTCGCCCATCAGGTCAAGGATCTGGGCCTGGATGGTGACGTCGAGCGCCGTTGTCGGCTCGTCCGCAATCAGCAGCTTCGGGTTGCAAGCCAGCGCAATGGCGATCATCACGCGCTGGCGCATGCCACCCGAAAACTGGTGCGGATAGTCGCGCACGCGGCGCTCGGGCGTGGGGATGCGCACCAGTTGCAGCATCTCCACCGCGCGGTCCATCGCGGCCTTTTTCGACAGCCCGTCGTGCAGGCGGATGCTCTCTGCGATCTGTTCACCGATCGAATAAACCGGGTTCAGCGACGTCATCGGTTCCTGGAAGATGATGGCGATTTCCTTGGCGCGGATCTTTCGCATCTCGTCGGCGTTCAGCGGCACCAGGTCGCGCCCTTGCCACAGCACCTGGCCGGCGACGATTTTTCCGGGCGGCATGTCGATGAGCTTCATCACCGTCTTGGCCGTGACGCTCTTGCCACAGCCCGATTCGCCCACGACTCCCAATGTTTCGCCTGCTTCGATGCTCATGTCCACGCCGTCCACGGCATGCAGCCAGCCGTCGTCGGTCTTGAAGTGGGTCTTCAGACCCTTGATCTCAAGCAGCGCCATCACAGAACCCGCCGCGGGTCGAGCGCGTCACGCAGACCGTCGCCAACGAAGTTGATCGTTAGCACCGTGATGAAAATAGCCAGCCCCGGGAACAGGGCCCAGTGCGCGGCCACGTCCATGTAGTCGCGGCCGTCGTACAGGATGCGGCCCCAGGTGGGGATGTCGGGCGGGAAGCCCAGGCCCAGGAAGGACAGCGTGCTTTCGGCAATGATGGCGGCGGCGACGTCGATGGTGGCGGCCACGATCACCGGGCCCAGGCTGTTGGGCAGGATGTGCCGCACCACCTGGCGCGGCACGCTGGCGCCCAGCGCGCGTGCGGCTTCGACGAATTCTTTCTCGCGCAGGCTGAAGAACTGCGCGCGCACCAGCCGCGCCACCGGCATCCAGCGAAAGCCGCCGATGACGAGCACGATAAGGATGAAGATGCCCAGCTCCAACCCCAAAAGCTGTTTGAGCGGGTCGCGGAACAGGAAGATCAGCAGCAGCAAGAGCGGCAGTTGCGGCAGGCTCAGGAAGAGGTCGGTCAGCCACATCAGCGCCGTGTCCACCCAGCCGCGCGAGATACCGGCCACGGCGCCGATGAACACGCCCACCGTGATCGCCATCAACATCGCCGCCAGGCCCACCGCCAGCGAGATGCGGCCACCGTAGAGCACGCGGGCCAGCAGGTCGCGGCCGAGGTCGTCGGTGCCCATCAGGTGGCCGGCCGATGGCTCGACCAGCCGCGCCTTGAAGTCGATGTCGTTGATGCCGACTTTGTAGATGAGCGGCCCCACCAGCACCGCCAGCACCAGGAGGCCCAACACCCAGAGGCTGAAATACGCCATGCGGTGGCGCTTGAAGCGCCGCCAGGCCTCGGCCCACGGCGACACGCTGACCGGCTTGCGTGCAGGCGGCGGGCTGGCTGCAGGGTCAGCGGTAACTGATGCGGGGGTCGAGCCAGCCATAGAGCATGTCTGCGATCAGGTTGAAGAAAATGACGAGGCAGCTGAACACGAAAGTAACGGCCATGATGACCGGCGTGTCGTTGCGCAAAATGGCGTCGATCAGCAGGCTGCCGATGCCGGGGATGCGGAAGATCTGCTCGGTGACGATGGCGCCACCAAACACGGCGGGCATTTGCAGCGCCACCAGCGTGACGACCGGGATCAGCGCATTGCGCACGACGTGTTTGTTGATCACCACGCGCTCGGTCAGGCCCTTGCTGCGCGCGGTGGTGACGTAGTCCAGCCGCACCACGTCGAGCACCGACGAGCGCACATAGCGCATCCAGCTGGCGGCCTGGAAGAGGCCGAGCACGGTGACGGGCATGATGCTTTGGCGGAAGTGTTCCCACCACCAGCGCCAGCCGGTCTCGGCAATGTCGGCGCGATAAACGAAGGGGAACCAGCCGAGGTAAATGCTGAACACCAGGATGAACAGCACGCCGGTGAAAAAGGTCGGCAGGGAAAAGCCGATGAAGGCGATGGTGCTGGCGATGCGGTCGAACCAGGAATACGGCTTCACGGCCGCCAGCACGCCCACCGGAATAGCCACCAGCAGCGCCAGCAACTGCGACATTCCGATGACGGCGATGGTCACCGGCAGGCGCTGCAGGATGAGCTTGTCAACGTCGATGCGGCTGACGAATGAGAAGCCCCAGTCGCCACGCAGCATGTTGACGAGCCAGTGGAAGTAGCGCTGCCAAACCGGGTCGTCCAGGCCGAACTGCGCACGCAGCGCCATGCGCACCTCGGGTGGCACGTTCGGGTTGGTGGCCAGTTCTTCGAAGGGGTCGCCCGGCGCCAGCGCAAGCACCGTGAACAGGATCAGGCTGATGCCCAGCAGGCTGGGCAGGGCGATCAGCAGGCGACGCAGGATGTAGTGGAACAAGCGCGGGGACTGGGTTGGTTATTGTTCTGCAGCACCGCCAGCGGCGCCTTGCGACTGGCAGGTCGCAAGGCGCTCGCCAGCCACTCGCGAGCGCGCAGGCGCTCGCTCGGCGCGGGCTCGCCCCCCTGGAGGGGGAAGCGCCGCAGGCGCTACGGGGGTGGGTCAGCTATCTCTGCTCCAGAATCCCAGCGACCAGGTGTCGTTGTCCCAGCCTGACAGTGGCGAATTCAGCTTGTTCACTGTGGCCTTCACACGCGGCCGGTTCACGACCGGAATGATGTGGCCGCCGGCATAGATCAGGTCGTTCATCTTGATGAACATGGCGGCGCGCTTGACGGGGTCGAACTCCACCTGCGCGGCCTTGAAGGTGTCGTCGTATTCCTGGCTGCCCCAGCGGCTGAGATTTCGGCTGCTCCACTTGTTGGCCTTCTGCGAATACTGCCAGGTGGCGTACTGCTCCATGAAGACCTGCGGGTCGGGTTGCGTCATGGTGGTGGTGAACATCTGCATGTCGCACCAGAACTTCTGGTAAGTGTCGGGGTTGGCGGCGTCGCTGCCGAAGAACACGGCGGCCGTCACGCTCTTCAGTTCAAGGTCGATGCCGGCCTTGGTGCAGGCGTCCTTGATGATCGCCTGCGTCTTCTGGCGCGGCTGGCTGACGGAGGTCTGGAAGACAAACTTCAGCTTCACGTCGCCCTTGGCGCGGATGCCGTCGGCGCCCTTCTTCCAGCCGGCTGCTTCCAGCACCTGGTTGGCCTTGTCGATGTTGAATTCAAACTTCGTGTTCGGGCTGCGCACACGCGGCGGGTTGTTCAGGAAGTTGGCGGTGGCGATGCCGGTGCGGCCGTAGATGAATTCCTGCACGCCTTTGCGGTCCACCAGCAGCGCCATCGCGTCGCGCACGGCCTTGTCGGAGAAGGCGGCGTGCCTGCTCTTGATGTGGCCGCGCTCGCCTTCAGTTTCTTTCCAGGGGTCCACCACGCTGAGCAGCACAAATTCGACGTCGCTGCCGCCCAGAATCTGGACCTTGCCCTTGCCGGCGGCTTCCAGGCGCTTCAAGATTTCGTCTTCGACCTGCAGGTTCCAGGCGAAGTCGTACTCGCCGGTCTGCAGCACCGCGCGTGCGGCGCTGAGCGCGTCGCCGCCGCCCTTGAGTTCAAGCGCGTCGAAGAAGGGCTGGTTGGGCACGTGGTAGGCCGTGTTGGCCTCGGCACGCAGCATGTCACCTGGCTTGAAGTCGATGAACTTGTAGGGCCCCGTGCCCATCGGCTTGACGTTAGCCGGGTTCTCGCGCGACTTGGCACCGGTGAATTCGGCAAACACGTGCTTGGGCAGGATGTTGCCAACGTTGCCCACCAGGGGCTCGGCCCAGAAAGGCGTGGGCTTCTGGAACACGACACGCACGGTGTGCGAGTCGATCTTCTCGACCTTCAGGTCCTGGTACACGGCCACCGTGACGGTGGATGTGGCCGGGTTGCCCGCGTATTCGGCGGTGAAGAGCACGTCGTCGGCGGTGAAGGGTTTGCCGTCGTGCCAGGTCACACCTTTTTTCAGCTTCCAGATGACGCTCTTGCCGTCGGCCGCCAGCCCGCCGTTGGCGCGCGAAGGAATCTCTGCGGCCAGCATCGGGATCAGGTTGCCTTCGGCGTCCCAACCGGCGAGAGGCTCGTAGAAGATGCGCGTGGCTTCCTGCTCTTTGGTGCCACCCGCAAAGTGCGGGTTCAGATGCACCGGGCCCTGCCAGTACAGCATCTTCAGCGTGCCGCCACCACCGCGCTTGGTGGGCTTGTAGGGAATAGGGGCGGGGGTCTGCGCAATGCCTTCGTGCATCAGCATCATCGACGCCATCGGCGCCGTCAGCCCCAGGCCCACCATCCGCTGGATGAAGCTGCGGCGCGGCAGGCTGCCGTCGCGGACTTCTTCGATCAACTGGCGCAGTTCACGTTCTTGCATGGTGCTTCTCCTGGCGAGGGATACAGACTGGTGGCGCACCGCTGCGGTGCAAAGTGCGCACGATCCTATCGGCTGCCCGCAGCCCGGCTATCGGGGTCGGCCCGAAGGTCCAAGCGAGCGCAGACTGGCGCGATACTGGGTCCGATGAAAACCCCTGCCTTCATCGTCCACGGCCTGGCCACACCGGGGCAGCCGGTGGCGCTGGATTCGGCGCACTCGGGCGTTGTGAGGCCAGCTGACTTTGCTTCGGTACGCACTGCGGATGAACTGATTGATGGCGAGGACTGTTTCATCGATGAGCATTACCCCAAAGTCACAGCAAGGGGCGTGCCGCTGCTGGCGGCGCCGGCTTTCCGCGCGCCGACATCGTGCGCGCCCACCCCGCTGACCCGGAGCGCCGGAATTGCCACCCTGCAGGCGCACTGGATGCAACTCATCGATGCCCGCATCCACCCCAGTACCGACCACCCCAATACCGACCACCCCATTCCTGAGGCTCACCATGCCCACCCCGCCGCCGATTGAACTGCAAGCGCCCGACATCAGCCGCTGGATGCACGGTGGCACTGGTGTGGACTGGGTACACGCTTTCGACTCGGGCAAGCAGGGGCCGAACGTGATGGTGCAGGCGCTGACGCACGGCAACGAGATCTGCGGGGCGATCGCGCTGGACTGGCTGCTGGCACAAGGCTGGCGGCCCCGGATCGGCCGGCTGACGCTCGCATTCGCCAACGTCCAGGCCTACGCATGCTTCGACCCGGCGGACCCGTTCCCGTCGCGCTTCGTGGACGAGGACTTCAACCGCGTCTGGGCCGACGAGGCCTTGTTCGGCAAACGCGACAGCACCGAGCTGCGCCGCGCGCGCGAACTGCGGCCCTTCGTGGACGCAGCCGACTTTCTGCTGGACATCCACTCGATGAGCGAAGCCTGCCGGCCGCTGATGGTGTGCGGCACCGTCAACAAGAATGCCGACTGCGCGCGTGCGCTCGGCGTGCCGGGCGACTTGCTCATCGACACCGGCCACCCGGCCGGCCTGCGCATGGTGGAACGCGGCGGCTTTGGTGACCCTGCCAGCCCCAAGCGTGCGCTGCTGATCGAGTGCGGCCAGCACTGGGAACGTGCGGCGGCCGACGTCGCCATCGACACGCTGGTGCGCTTTCTGGGCCTCACCGGCCTGGCGGATGCGGCCTGGGTGGCGGCGCACACGCGGCTGCCACTGCCGGCGCAGCAGCGCCTGGTGCGCGTGACAGAAGCGGTGGTGGCACGCTCATCGTCATTCCACTTCCTGGTGCCCACCGAAGGCCTGGGCGTGATCGCCTGGGCCGGCACGCCGCTGGCGCGTGACGGCGAACACGTCTGGACCACGCCCTACGACAACACGGTGCTGGTCATGCCCGGCACCAAGAACCTCAGGGCCGGAGGCACGGCGGTGCGGCTGGGCCGCTTCGAATAGCGGGGCTCGGTGGCTTGCAAAGACCGGGCTCGGTAGCGGGACAAGAGCGGGACAAGAGCGGGACAAGAGCTGGCCAGGAGCGGGACAAGAGCGGGCTCAGCAGAGGGCCAAGATCGGCCGCAGCAGCGGAATTCGTGCGACCGCCCTTCGAAGCTCAGGCCAATTGCTTCAGCACCGCCTGCGCAGATTCTTCAGGCCGCTCCATCGGGAACAGGTGCGTGCCTTCGATCCACTGCAGCCTCTCGTGGACGAGCGTGCGCGTGGCCGCCAGGCCGGCCTGGCGGCCTTCGGCCGAGCGCGTGCCCCCGATGTACGACGCGGGGCACTGCGGCGGGTGCCTGTGCAGCAAGGCGCCCAGATGGTGTGGCAGCGTGTTGTAGATGCGCGTTTCCACGTCGCGGTGAAACGCCAGCCGCACGCCGCCGGGTGCGGGTGCATCGGGGTCGGGCTCAGTCCCGTGTGCGATGTAGTCGCGCAGCACGGCGGGCTGCCAGCGCGCAAAGCTTGCCTTGGCGGCAAAGTGATGCCAGGCAGCGTCCGCCGCAGGCCATTGCCAGCGCCGCCGCACCGAGACCCGGCCCGGCGTGAATCGCTTCAGCAGGCCGCCCACTTTCATCACCCGCACGCTGTGCGCGCGCCAGCCGGCCACCACCGGCGAGTCCAGCAGCACCACGCTGCGCGCCAGGTCGGGCCGGCGGCAGGCGGCCAGCAAGCTGAGGTAGCCGCCCAGCGAGTGGCCCACCAGATGCACTGGCTGGCCCTGCGCCTGCTGGTCGATGAACTGGATCAACTGGTCGCGCAGGTGTGGCCAGTTGCTGCTGACCGGGAAGCGGGGGTCGTGGCCATAGCGCTCGACCGCGATGACCTTGAAGCCCGCCGCTCGCCAGGCCTCGAACAGTGTCCGGTAGGTGCCGGCGGGGGAAGCCGTTGGCGTGGCTGAAGGCGATGACGGGGCGCATCGGCAGCGCGTTGCTTCGCGCAGCCTCAGACGATGCGTTCGCCAGGGTGCGTGATTTTGCGCATACGCTCGTGGCGCTGCAGCGGGCTCATCAACGGGTGCGTGCTGTCGCCGCCGTCCCAGCGCGGGTCTTCGATGCTTTCGAAGACCTCGCGCAGGCGCTGGCCCCAGGTGTTGTGGATCATCTGGAAGTAGGGGTTCTGCTCATCGATGCACACCACCTGGTCACAGGCCATGGTGCCTTCGCGATAGACCAGCAGGTCCAGCGGCAGGCCGACGCTCAGGTTGCTTTTCAGCGTGCTGTCCATCGACACCAGTGCGCACTTGGCGGCTTCGTCCAGTTGCGTCGATGGCGTGAGCACGCGGTCGAGAATCGGCTTGCCGTATTTGCTTTCGCCGACCTGGAAAAAGCAGGTCTCGCGCGTGGCCTCGATGAAGTTGCCAGCCGAATAGACCAGGAACAGGCGCATCGCTTCGCCGCGTATCTGGCCGCCGAAGATCATGCTGGCATTGAAGTCCACGCCTGCAGCCTTCAGCGAAGGCCCATCTTGCGTGTACACGCGTCGCACGGCCGAGCCCAGCACCCGCGTGGCGTCGAACATGCTCTTGGCGTTCCAGATCGTGATCGGCTCGTCGTTGCCGTTGTCCAGCTTCTCCACCTGCAGAACTTCGCGCACGCTCTGGCTGATGCTCAAGTTGCCTGCGGACAGCATGACCATGAAGCGTTCGCCCGGCTGCTCGTAGATCATCATCTTGCGAAAGGTGCTGATGGCGTCCAGGCCGGCGTTGGTGCGCGAGTCGGACAGGAACACGAGTCCGGCATTCAGGCGGATACCCACACAGTAGGTCATGACACGGCAGGCCGTTGTGAAAGGACGCCGAGCGTATCAGGCGGGCCTCGCGTCGTTTCGTGTGGAACCCAACAGTCAGAATCTCTGGCCGCAGTCGAGCCCGGTGGGGATGTGGGCAGACTGCATTTGAGCCTGTCCACATGTACACGGGGCTGCAGCCATGAGAGCGGAGAGGGGCGCTGGAGTGGAGGCGCTGTTTGCCAGCGCGCTCGGTTTGCAGCCGCCGTGGGTGATTGAAGATGTCAAGCAGGATGTGCCCAAGAAGCACATCGACTTCGAGGTCAGTTGCGCTGGCGCTTTGCTGAGCTGCCCGGTCTGCAGCACGGCAGCGAAACCCGTTCACGGCCGGCTGCGCCGTAAGTGGCGGCATCTGGACTTCTTCCAGTTCGAGGCTGGCTGCACGCCGACGTGCCGCGTGTGGCTTGCAGTAGCTGCGGCAAGACCACGCAACTCGCCGTGCCGTGGGCGCGGCCGGGCTCGGGTTTCACGGAGGCGTTCGGGGCCTTGGCGCTGGCCCTGTGCCGCGAGCTGCCCGTTCGCCAGGCCGCAGAGCTGCTGCGCTGCAAGGACAAGCAGCTCTGGCGGCGCATCGAGTTCTACGTCGATCGGGCGCTCGCGCTGGAGAGCTTCAAAGGCGTGCAGATCGTGGGCATCGACGAGACCAGTCTGCGCCGGGGCCAGAACTACATC
>JANNGN010000285.1:0-5808 GCA_031403895.1 Rubrivivax sp.
CAAGCGCCCGCAGGACCGCATCGAACTTGGGGCTGTGGCCAGCAAATTCAGCAGCCTGTACAGCGCACCGGCAGCTGAGAACGGCTTCAACCAGCCGGCTGAAAAACTGGGCATGCTGGTCAGCACGCCGTCGGGGCTGGATATCGGCAATGGCGACGTGCTGATCGCCGCCATCACCAGCTGCACCAACACCAGCAACCCGAGCGTGCTGCTGGCGGCCGGGCTGCTGGCGAAGAAGGCGGTGCTGGCCGGGCTGAAGGTCAAGAAGCACGTCAAGACTTCGCTGGCGCCGGGCTCGCGCATCGTCACCAGCTACCTGGAAAAGGCCGGCCTGCTGCCGTACCTGGAAAAGCTGGGCTTCAGCGTTGCGGCCTATGGCTGCACCACCTGCATCGGCAATGCGGGTGACCTCACGCCCGAGATTAACGACGCCATCACGCAGAACAACCTTGTCTGCGCGGCCGTGCTGTCGGGCAACCGCAATTTCGAAGCGCGCATCCACACCAACCTGAAGGCCAATTTCCTGGCCAGCCCGCCGCTGGTGGTGGCCTACGCGATTGCCGGCAATGTGACCAAGGACCTGATGACCGAGCCGGTTGGCCAGGGCAAAAACGGCAAGGACATTTACCTCGGCGACATCTGGCCCACCAGCGACGAGATCTACCAGCTGATGAAGTACGCCATGAACGGCAAGGCCTTCCGCAAGAACTACGACAAGGTCAAGTCGGACCCCGGCAAGCTGTGGGAAAAGATCAGCGGCGTGAAAGGAAATGTCTATACGTGGCCGAAGAGCAGCTACATCGCCGAGCCGCCCTTTTTCAGCGACTTCACGATGCAGCCGAAAGCGCTTGTCAGCGGCGTGCGCGGCGCACGCGTCATGGGTCTCTTCGGCGACAGCATCACCACCGACCACATCAGCCCGGCCGGCAGCTTTGCGGCCACCACGCCGGCCGGCAAGTACCTGCTGGAACAAGGCGTGCTGAAGGCCGACTTCAACAGCTACGGCGCGCGCCGCGGCAACCATGAAGTGATGATGCGCGGCACATTCGCCAACGTGCGCGTGAAGAACCTGATGATCCCGGCGCAGGCCGACGGTTCACGCGTCGAGGGCGGCTACACGCTCTACCGAGGCGTGCAGACCGCGATCTACGACGCTGCCATGCTGTACGTCGCTGCCGGTACGCCGACGGTGGTGTTTGCGGGTGAGGAATACGGCACCGGCTCCAGCCGCGACTGGGCCGCCAAGGGCACGGCACTGCTGGGCATCAAAGCTGTCGTGGCACGCAGCTTCGAGCGCATCCACCGCAGCAACCTGATCGGCATGGGCGTGCTGCCGCTGCAGTTCAAGGCTGGCGATTCGTGGGAGAGCCTGGGCCTGCAAGGCGACGAGGTCATCGACGTGAAACTGGCCGACGACATCAAGCCCTTGTCGGACGCGCTCTTGATCGTCACACGCGCCGACGGCAGCCGGCGCGAGGTGACGGTGACGCTGCGCATCGACACCGGCATCGAGGTGGACTACTACAAACACGGCGGCATCCTGCCGTTTGTGCTGCGGCAGTTGCTGGCGGCCTGACGCCGCACCGCCTACCGGCCGCGCAGGAAGAGGGCGTCCAGCTCTTTCATCGTCACCTGCCGCCAGGTCGGCCGGCCGTGGTTGCAGGTGTCGGCACGCTCGGTGTGCTCCATCTCGCGCAGCAGCGCGTTCATCTCTTCGATGGTCAAGCGGCGGTTGGCGCGCACCGCGCCGTGGCAGGCCATCGTCGCCAGGATGTCGTCGCGCGCGCGCTGCACCACACGGCTGGCGCCACCTGCGTCGGGACTGGCCAAATCGGCCAGCACCGAACGCGTCAGCTCGGCCAGATCGGCGTCGGGCAGAGCCGCCGGGCGACTGCGCACCACCAGCGTGTGATTGCTCAGCGTGCCCACGTCCAGGCCCAGTTCGCGCAGCGTGGCGGCTTCGGCTTCGGCCTGTGCAATCTCGCTGGCGGTGGCGGCAAAGGTGACGGGGATCAGCAGCGGCTGTGACGGCAACACGGCAGCACCATGCGCAGCACGTTTGAGCTTTTCATACACGATGCGCTCGTGCGCCGCGTGCATGTCCACCACCACCAGGCCGTGCCCGTTTTCGGCCAGCACGTAGGCGCCGCCGATCTGCGCCACGGCGCGGCCCAGAGGCCAGTGCTCGGCCTCCTGCGCACCCGGTGCCGGCGCTGCGGACGGGCGCAAGGCTGCCCAGGTGGCCAGGCCGCCGCTGCCGATGTGCTTTGCCGGTGGTGACCACGGCGCAGGCGCTTCATGCACCGCCAGTGGCGCAGCAGCGCCCCAGCCCAGCGACGGTTGCCACGACGTGGGCAGCAGCGGCGCGACGATGTCGGTTTGCGGTGAGGCAGTCGCCGCTGCGGCGTCCGCCCCCGCCCGCATCGGCGCCAAGGCGTTTTCCACCGCATGGCGCAAGGTCTGGTGCACCGCGCGCCCATCGCGAAATCGCACCTCGGCCTTCGCCGGGTGTACGTTCACGTCCACCAGTTCCGGGCTGATGTGCAGGAACAGCGCATAGGCCGGCTGGCGGCTGCCGTGCAGCTGGTCTTCGTAGGCCGAACGCACGGCGTGGCTGAGCAGGCGGTCGCGCACGAAGCGCCCGTTGACGAACAAATACTGCAGGTCGGCACGCGCGCGCGCCGCTTCGGGCTGGCCGACGCGGCCGTGCAGCCTGAGCGGGCCGCGCTCCAGCAGCAGGCTGCGGCTGGCGGCCGTGAACTCGGCGCCCAGCACATCGGCCAGGCGCTGCGGCGTGGCGGCAGCGCGCCACTGCGCCACCAGCCGGCCTTCGTGCCAGACCGCAAAGCCGACGTCGGGCCGCGCCAGCGCGTGGCGGCGCACGGCTTCGAGCGCATGCGACAGCTCGGTGGCATCGGTCTTCAGAAACTTGCGCCGCGCCGGCGTGCTGAAGAAGAGTTCCTGCACCTCCACCGTGGTGCCCACCGCGCGCGCGGCCGGCTGCAGTTCACCGCTGCGCGCGTGCAGCCGCCAGGCGTGGGGCGCGTCGGCGGTGCGCGTGGTGATGCTCAGGTCGGCCACCGACGAGATGGCGGCCAGCGCTTCACCGCGAAAGCCCATGGTGGCCACCGATTCCAGGTCGGCCAGGCTCGCGATCTTGCTGGTGGCGTGGCGCTTTAGTGCCAGCGGCAGGTCGGCAGCGTCGATGCCCGCGCCATCGTCTTCGACGCTGATGCTGCGCACACCGCCGGCCAGCAGCCGCACCGTCACCTGCAGGGCGCCGGCGTCCAGCGCGTTGTCCACCAGTTCGCGCACGGCGGCTGCAGGCCGGTCGATGACCTCGCCGGCAGCGATCTGGCTGATCAGTTCGTCGGGCAGCTCGCGGATGCGCGGTCGTGCCGCAGGGGGCACGGTTCCCGTCACAGCATTCATCCAAAGAATTGTAGGTGGCATGCCACGGTCAACCACGAACGGGCCCTCGACGGCCTAGACTTGGGCGTCAATCAGGGTGAACGAATAGAGCCCATCTTTCGGGCCGGGTCCGCTGGGAACACTGATGCTGAGTTTTTTTGCAGATCTGATCACACACACCGACGAAGACCGGCGTGCTTTCGAAAACCATCCGGTGCTGATGGCGGCGGTGGCCGATGGCATGTCGGTGGAACGCTACCGGGCGCTGTTGCTCGAGCTGTACCACGTGGTGTGGAACTTCAACCCGGTGTGCGCGGCTGCGGCCAGCCGCATGGGCACACCGGCTGAAGAGGCGCTGCAGCCGATCCGCCACTTCCTGTACGAACACATGCAGGAAGAAAGCGGGCACGAGACCTGGGTGCTGAACGACCTGGACGCCGTCGGCGTGCCGTTGCTGCCTGCGCGTGGGCACACGCCGTCGGTGTTCACGCTGGCGCTCAACGGCTACAACTACTGGGCGGCAGACCGCCGGCACCCGTGTTCGGTGATCGGCATGCTGTACGCGCTGGAGGTCATCTCGTCGGTCTATGGCGGGCCTTTTGCATCGGCCATCCGCGAACGTTTGTTGCTCGACGGTGACCGCGGCGTCTCGTTCATCGATTCCCACGCCTCGCTCGACACCCAGCACATGGCGGAGTTGCGGCTCGTGATCAACCAGATTTCTGATGGCGCCGCGCAGGCCGCCGTGGTGGAATCGGTGAAGGTGAATTTCCACCACTTCACACGCATCATCGAAGCGATCTGAGCCCCAGCCAGTGAACAACGCACCCGCCGTCGGCGTGGCTGGCCTGCTGGGCCGGCCCTACAAGACGATTCGTCTTGAATGGAGTTCCGACTTGCGCCTGCTGCGCGTGCGCACCTGCGTAAAACCCATCCAGTGCTACAGCCTGGCCGCCATGGGTGAACTGCACCAGATGCTGGCCGACATCAGCGCCAACCCGGGCCTGCTGCGGCACTTCGTGATGACCTCCGACGTGCCCCGCGTCTTTAACTTCGGCGGTGACCTGGCGCTCTTCGTGTTGCTGGTGCGTGCGGGCGACATCGAGTCGCTCAAGCTCTACGGCCAGCGTTGCGTGGACCTGGTGTGGTGGATGGAAAACGCCGCCAACCTGGGCGTACACACCACCGTGCTGTCGCAGGGCGACACGCTGGGCGGCGGGCTTGAATCGGTGCTGCCCTTTCACAAGGTGATCTTCGAGCGCAGCGCACAGGCCGGTTTTCCGGAAGTGCTTTTCAACCTGTTTCCCGGCATGGGCGCGTGGGACTTCACCATCCGCAAGGCCGGCTTTGCGGTGGCCAACGAGATGATCCTTTCCGGCCGCCTGTACAGCGCTGAAGAGCTGCACTACCGGCGCCTGGTGGACGTGGTGGTGGACGACGGCGCCGGTGAAGCGGCGGTCGAACGCGTCATCCGCGACGTTGACCCGCGCCACCGTGGCACGTTGGCCGCACTGCGCGCGCAGCGGCTGGCCGCGCCCATTCGCTATGAGTCGCTGATGGCGATCGTGGACCAATGGGCCGAAAGCGCCCTCGGCCTGACCGACCGCGACCTGCGCCTGATGGAACGCCTGGCGCGTGCACAGGCGCGCAAGGCCGGCGGTGCCGACGAAGGCGCGGTGGAAGAGATCAAGCGCATGGAACTTGAAAACGCCTGGGGCGAGCGCCGCACCGGTGTCGACCGTCGGGGTGGCGTGGCTGAAGGCGTGGAAGGGCCGGTGGGGTTGCCGGCCGTGCCTGATCGTCGCGTGCGGTCCTAAGGCTTCTGCAGCAGCGCTTCGGCGCGACGCGCCAGCGCGCGCGCATCCGCTGCATGCGGCGCCGCCGCCATTGCCTGCAGCAGCAGGCGATGTGCCGCTGCCACATCGCCCAGACGTTCGTGAGCCCGCGCCCGCGCGGCCAGCAGGTTGGCCTGCAGCGCAGTCGGTGCCTCGGGCTGCAACGCCTGCAGCAAGGCCAGCGCGCGCAGCGGCTCACCCGCTTCCGCCAGCGCAATCGCCTGGCCCAGGCGCGGCGCGGCCGAGCCGTCCAGCGCCACCAGCGTGTCGTAGTACTGCACGATGGTGGGCCAGTCAGTGCTGGCGTAGTCGGCGGCGGTGGCATGTTCCGCCGCAATGCCGGCCTGCAGATGCCAGCGCGACAGGTGCATTGCACGCTGCGCGCGCTGCAGATGCAACAGGCCCATGCGCACCATGCCGACGTCCCAGCGGTCACGCGGCTGGCCCGGCAGCAGCACGATGTCGCCGGCAGCGTCCAGCGCGCCCGTCAAGCGCGCGCCGTGCAGCAGCAGCAGCGCAGCCAATGCGTCGGCGTCGGGATGCGCAGCGGTGGCGTGGGCAG
>JANNGN010000286.1:0-4104 GCA_031403895.1 Rubrivivax sp.
GGCCTGCAGGATGACCGGGGCACCGACTTCGGCGGCGGCAGTCATCACCGCCTGCACCTGCTCCAGGTTGTTGACGTTGAAGGCCGGAATGCCGTAGCGGTGTTCGGCGGCGTGGTCCAGCAACTGGCGCATGGAAACGAGAGGCATGGAGGACTCCAGAGTTGGAAGAACGGGCTGCAATGCAGGCGCTGCAGCCGCGCTGAAACTTTGCGCATTTTAGGGCCCGTGCCCCGTGCGGGCCAAGCTTTCTGCGTGCGCTGCCAGCGCTCTATCTGTTCCCTGCGTCGGCGCGAAACAGGCTCCAGAACCTGCCGCCCTTTGCGCGGAAGCCTGGCGGCAGACGCCGCCGCAGCGCTGCGTCTCAGCTGACCTGGCAGACCTTCAACATGTTGGTGCCGCCCGGGTAACCCATCGGTTCGCCACAGGTGATGGCGTAGGTGTCGCCGGGCTTGAGCACGCCCTTTTCCACCAGCAGCGCTTCGGCCTTGGCCAGCGCTTCGTCGCGTTCGCTCATCTTGGGCATCAGCAGCGGGCGCACGTTGCGGTACAGCGTCATGCGGCGTTCGCTGTTGACCTGCGAGGTCATGCCGAAGATCGGCACCTTGATGTTGTGGCGGCTCATCCACAGCGCCGTCGAGCCGCTCTCGGTGAGCGCGATGATGGCCTTGCAGCCCAGGTGGTGGGCGGTGAACAGCGCGCCCATCGCAATGCTCTGGTCGATGCGGCCGAACTTCTTGTTCGTGAAGTCGGTCTCCAGTGAAACGTCTTCGGCACGTTCGGCTTCGAGCGCGATCTGCGCCATCTGCTCCACCGTTTCCACCGGGTACTTGCCGGCCGCGGTTTCTGCGCTCAGCATCACCGCGTCGGTGCCGTCGAGCACGGCGTTGGCCACGTCTGACACTTCAGCGCGCGTGGGCACCGGCGCCAGGATCATGCTTTCCATCATCTGCGTCGCGGTGATGACGACCTTGTCCATTTCGCGCGCCATGCGGATCATTTTTTTCTGCAGCGCTGGCACCGCCGCGTTGCCCACTTCCACCGCCAGGTCACCGCGCGCCACCATGATGCCGTCGCTGGCGCGCAGGATCGCTTCCAGCTGCGGGATCGCTTCGCTGCGCTCGATCTTGGCGATCATCGCCGGTTTGTGGCGCGTGGACTCACCCGCCACGTTGGCGAGCTGGCGCGCCATCTCCATGTCGGTGGCGTTCTTGGGGAAGCTCACGGCCAGGTATTCGCACTGGAACGACACCGCCGTCTTGATGTCGTCCATGTCCTTGGCCGTCAGCGCCGGCGCGGTCAGGCCACCGCCGGCCTTGTTGATGCCCTTGTTGTTGGACAGCTCGCCGCCAAGCACGACGCGCGTGTGTACTTCGTCACCGCGCACCACTTCCACCGTTAGCTTCAGCAACCCGTCATTCAG
This sequence comes from Rubrivivax sp., assembly GCA_031403895.1. GTDB lineage: Bacteria > Pseudomonadota > Gammaproteobacteria > Burkholderiales > Burkholderiaceae_C > Rubrivivax. The sequence continues at coordinate 1,421 of JANNGN010000286.1, forward strand.
CAGCAGCGTGTCGCCGGGGCGCACATCGCGCGGCAGTTCCTTGTAGTCCAGGCCCACGCTGCGGATGTCGCCCGGTTCGGTGCGCGCCGCGTCCAGGATGAAAGGCTCGCCAGCCACCAGCATGATCTTGCCGTCGGCGAACTTGCCGACCCGGATTTTCGGGCCCTGCAGGTCGGCCATCAGCGCCACCGGCTTGCCGATCTTCTGCGCGATCGCGCGCACCAGCGTGGCACGGTCGATGTGGTCCTGCGCCTTGCCATGGCTGAAGTTCAGCCGCACCACATCGACGCCGGCGCGCAGCAGCCGCTCCAGCACCTCGGGGTCGCTGGAAGCGGGGCCAAGTGTGGCGACGATCTTGGTGGCGCGGGTCATGGCGGGGCTCTCTTCTCGGGCGGCGGGCAGGCGGGGCGGATTATGGGCGGCGGGGTTGGCAGGCAGTTACGGCGGCGGTACACATCGGTCGCAGCTGAAACCTGCTGGATGCTTGACGCCACACCTTGCATGAGTGCATCATGACAGCAATCCTACTGCTGTCATGATGCTATGCGGACGACTGTGACCCTTGACCTTGATGTCCAAGCGCTGCTGAAAAAGGCCATGCGCCAACGCGATACTTCATTCAAGACCGCCCTGAACGACGCGGTACGCGCTGGGCTGCAGAAGCCACAGCCTCGCGCCGCTGCGCCAAAGGCCTGGGACTTTCCGACCTACAACATGGGCGTGCCACTGGTGGATTTGACCAAGGCCAACGCTCTTGCTGGCGAACTTGAAGACTTGGAGAACATCGCCAAGATGCAGCGCGGCGCATGAAGCTGGCCGACACCAATGTGCTGCTGCATGCGGTCAACTCGGCCGCCCCGCAACATGCCAAGGCGCGGGCTTGGCTGGGCGCCGCGTTGGTGGATCCGGGTGGCCTTGGCTTGGCCTGGAACTCGCTGATTGGCTTCATCCGGCTCAGTACACGCCCGGGCATCCTGCGGCCTCCGCTCAGCACGGAAAATGCACTGGCCCCCATGCACCGCTGGATGGCAGCGCCTGCGGTGACCGTGCTGCACCCCGGCGAGCAGCACTTGGCCCTGTTGGCGCGGTTGCTGATCGGCGCCGGCACAGCCGGCAACCTCAGCAACGATGCACACCTGGCCGCCCTGGCCATCGAACATGGCGCCACGCTGGTATCTTTCGACCGCGACTTCGCGCGCTTTGCCGGCCTGTCTTTCGAGTTGCTGGTGTAGCAGGCCTATCCAGCCTCCGCCCCATTCGCCACCACATCCGCCACCGCCAACGCCGTCATGTTGACGATGCGCCGCACCGTCGCACTGGGCGTCAGTATGTGCGCCGGCTTGGCCGTACCCAGCAGGATCGGGCCCACCGTGACGCCATGGCCGCCGGTGATCTTCAGCACGTTGAAGAGGATGTTGGCGGCGTCCAGGTTGGGCAGCACCAGCAGGTTGGCGCTGCCGCTGAGCGTGCTCTCGGGCAGGTAGCCGCGCCGAACCGTTTCCGACAGCGCGGCGTCGCCGTGCATCTCGCCGTCGCATTCGATCTCGGGTGCCTTGGCGCGGAAGAGTGCGTGCGCGGCGCGCATGCGCTGCGCCGACTTGCGCTCTGAAGAACCAAAGATCGAGTGCGACAGGAACGCCACCTTCGGCGGCACGCCGAAGCGCTGCACTTCGGCGGCGGCCATGAGCGCGATGTCGGCCAGTTCTTCCGCACTCGGCTCTTCGTTGACGAAGGTGTCGGTGATGAAGAGCGTGTGCTGGTCGAGCATGAGCGCGTTCATGGTGGCAAAAGTGCGCACGCCGGGCTTGCCGCCGATGACGTTCTGCACGTGTTCCAGATGCGCATCAAAGCGGCCCACCATGCCGCACAGCATGGCGTCGGCCTCGCCCCGGCGCAGCATCAGCGACGCGATGAGCGTGTTCGACCGCCGCACCGCCGCCTTGGCCGCGTCGGGCGTCACGCCTTCGCGCGACTTCAGGCTGCGGTACAGCGCCCAGTACTCGCGAAAGCGGGTGTCGCTGTCGGGGTCCACCAGTTCAAAGTCGCGCCCGGCCTGCAGGCGCAGACCGGCGCGTTCGATGCGCATCTTCACGACCTCGGGCCGGCCGACCAGGATCGGCTTTGCCAGGCCTTCGTCCAGCACCACCTGCACGGCGCGCAGCACGCGTTCATCTTCGCCTTCGGCATAGACCACGCGCGACGGCTTGGCCTTGGCAGCCGCAAACACCGGCCGCATGAACATGCCGGTCTGATAGACATACCGCCCCAGACTTTGGCGGTAAGCCTCGAGGTCGGCGATGGGGCGCGTCGCCACGCCCGACTCGGCAGCGGCCTTGGCCACGGCGGGTGCGATGCGCAGGATCAGCCGCACGTCGAAAGGTGTCGGGATGATGTAGTCGGGGCCGAACTTCAGCTCCTTGCCTTGGTAGGCCGCCGCCACTTCATCGCTGGTTTCGGCCTTGGCCAGCGCGGCGATCTCAAGCACGCAGGCCAGCTTCATGGCTTCGGTGATCTTGGTCGCACCGCAGTCGAGCGCGCCGCGAAAGATGTACGGGAAGCACAGGACGTTGTTGACCTGGTTCGGGTAGTCGCTGCGGCCGGTCGCGATGATGCAGTCGGGCCGCGCCGCCTTGGCCAGCTCGGGCCGGATCTCGGGCTCGGGATTGGCCAGCGCCAGGATGATG
>JANNGN010000287.1:0-6552 GCA_031403895.1 Rubrivivax sp.
GTGAGGACGGCAGCATCTGGGTGACGATTGACGACAACGAAGGGCATTACCTCAAGGTGTTGATGGATGAGGTGTTTGGGCGCGGGAACTTTGTTGCGAATGTGGTTTGGCAGAAGAAGTACGCGGTGGCCAATGACCACAAGTCGATAGCGCCAATGCACGATCACTTGTTGGTCTACAGGCGCTCGGTGAGTTGGCAGCGCAACCTGCTGCCCCGAGAAGAATCCAAGGACCGCCTGTACAAGTTTGACGACGACAAGGGCAGCTGGCGCCCCGACAACTACACCTGCAGCAAGACTGCGCAAGAGCGACCCAATCTGTATTACGCGGTGAAGCAACCAAACACCGGCGAAGAGATTTGGCCCAAGCGAACCCGCGTCTGGGCGTTTTCGCGCGAGCAACACGCCGCGCATGTTTCGAGCGACATGATTTACTGGGGCAAGGACGGCTTGGGCCGAGTACCTTCCATCAAGCGTTACAAGCATCTGCTGCGGCAGGACGGCATCGTTCCGCAGACGCTGTGGGAGCATGAATTTGCAGGCCACACCGATCTGTCACGCAAAGAAGTGAGGGCAGTGCTTGGCGCCGAATCATTGGCCGATGACTTCCTGACGCCCAAGCCGGAATTGCTCTTGTCGCGCGTTGTTCAGTTGGCGAGTGAATCAGGCGACCTCATCCTCGACTCCTTCCTCGGCAGCGGCACCACCGCCGCCGTGGCGCACAAGATGGGGCGGCGCTGGATCGGCATCGAGATGGGTGACCACGCGGCCACGCATTGCCTGCCGCGCCTGGAGAAAGTCATCACCGGCGAACAGGGCGGCATCAGCGCCACCGTCAACTGGCAAGGCGGCGGGGGGTTTCGCTTCATGCGTCTGGGCGAGCCTGTCTTTGACGCCAACGGCCGCATCAACCCCGAGGTGCGCTTCGCAGCCCTGGCTGCCTTTGTCTGGCAGCAGGAAACCCGCGGCGCCTACAGCGCCCCAGCCCCTGGCGCCGTGCCCGGCACACCGCTGATCGGCGTGTCCGGTGGGCTGGCCATCTACCTGCTCTACAACGGCATCCTCGGTGACCGCAGGCCCGAAGGCGGCAACGTGCTCACGCTGGCGGTGCTGCAGGCGTTGAAGGCCATCCCGGTTGAAGGCGGCCCACACGCCGGGCCAAGGGTGGTGTACGGCGAAGCCTGCCGGCTGGGCGCGGCGCGCCTGGCGGCCGAGCGCATGGTGTTCCGGCAGATTCCCTACGAGTTGGCAGCGCGGTGAACAGACCACCCAACGATCAGCCCAGCCCGGCGCCGTTGTGGACCGCTGCCTCAGCGGCACTGCAGCCGTTGCCCGTGGCTTGGCTGCAGGGCTTGTTGAATGAGGCGGCTGAATGCCCCTGGGTGGAGTTCAAGCACAACCATGATCGGCCGGAAACGGTTGCCGAATACGTGTCGGCCCTGGCCAATGGCGCAGCCATGGCGGGGCAACCCCACGGCTACCTGGTGTGGGGCGTGCAGGACGGGTCGCGGCGCTGGGTGGGCACCACCTTTCGCCCTGAAGACACGCGCAAGGGCAACGAGGACCTGCGCTTCTGGCTGACCGTGTGCTTCCGTGGCCAGACCGAGCCAGAGTTTTTTCGCGTTGAACAGGGCGGCCTGACGGCCGTGGTGATGCGCGTGCCGGCGGCAGCGGGACGGCCCGTGGTGTATGCCGGCGAACGCTGGATGCGCGTGCATTCAGCCAAGGTGCGCCTGCGCGAATTTCCCGAGCAAGAGCGAGACTTCCTGCAACGCCTGGCGCGCGCCAGCTTTGAGCAAGGCGTGGCCACCGAGGGCTGCACGGCTGAACAGGTGCTGAGCCTGCTGGATACGGCGGCCTTCTTCCGCGCCTGCGGCGAGCCAGTGCCGCAGGGCGCTGAAGAAGCCTTGTCCAAACTGGCCCATTGGGGTTGTGTGACCCAGCGCATCGACGGGCGCTGGAACGTGCTCAACCTGGGTGCGTTGCTGCTGGCGCGCGACTTGTCGCGGTTTGGCCCCTTGGGGCGCAAGGCACTGCGGGTGGTGTTCTACCGGGGCGCTGACGCGGCCGCGCCCAGCGACGAGTTGCCGTTGGGTGAACGGGGCTACGTGCTGGTGCTGGACGAAGCCATCCGTACGCTGATGCTGCGACTGCCAGCTGATGAGAGGGTGCTGGGTGCCCAGCGTCAGCGCAGAGAGCACTTCCCTGAGCTGGCGCTGCGCGAGCTGGTCGTCAACGCGCTGGTGCACCAGGACTTCACCCAGCGCGGTGCCGGGCCGCTGGTAGAGGCTTATCCGGACCGCGTGGACGTCACCAACCCTGGGCGTCCGCTGGTCGCGGTGGAGCGGCTCATCGACTGGCCAGCACAGTCACGCAACGAATCGTTGGCGCGTGCCATGCGCTTGCTGCGCTTTTGCGAAGAGCGCGGTTCGGGCATCGACCGTGTGGTGTCGGGCGCCGAGACACTGTTTCTGCCGGCGCCCATGTTTGAGGTGCTGGATGCACACGCAGCGGGCGCCGACTTCATGCGCGTGCGCCTGTTCGGACCCCGCCCCTACGCACGCATGTCGCAAGAAGACCGCTTGCGTGCGGTGTACCAACACGCCTGCCTGCTCTACCAGCGCGGAGAGCGCCTCACCAACGCCAGCCTGCGTCAGCGCCTGGGCTTGGCGGGCAACCAGGTGGCGCAGGTGTCACGCCTGATCGCGCAGGCGCGGGACCGCGCGCTGATCCGCCCCGCTGACGACGGGGAACGCGCCTACGTGCCCGACTGGGTGGGGCGCGCCGGCGTTCGGGTCGCGCCATGATTTGCGCCGCATTTGACGTCGTCTTGCCTCGGCCGCCGACTGGGCAGGCATTGAGGCAGCAGCCGACCGCTCGGCCCACACCCTCCAATCGTTGCCGCCGGTTTGCCAAAGCGCGCCAATCGATCCGGCAAGTCATTGATTTGAAAAGACATTTATTCCTCCAATCGTTGAAATTTGGCACGCCCTTGCCAATGGCGGCAGCCACAAAGCAGCCGCCACAGCAGCCCGAACCGGTCGGTTACAAGACTTGACCCTCATTTGACGACCGCCATGCCCGCCTTCAGTCTCAAGACCTACCAGACCCAGGCTCTCGACAGCCTGGAGCGCTTTCTGACCCATGCCGCCACCGGCTCGCTGACCAGCGCCTGGGCCGCAGAAATGGCGCGCCAGGCGCCGACGCCCGAGCCGGGGGAACGGGTGGCCACCGTGCCCTACCGCAGCCAGCCCTTCGGCGACACGCCCTGCGTCTGCCTGCGCATCCCCACGGGCGGCGGCAAGACGCTGCTGGCGTCGCACGCCATCCCGCTGATGGCGCGCTGCTGGCGCCAGGCCGACTTTCCGGTGGCGCTGTGGCTGGTGCCTTCCACCACCATCCGCGACCAGACGCTGAAGGCGCTGCAGCAGCCCGGCCACGCCTACCGCGCCGCGCTGCAAGCGCACTACGGTGAAGCACTGATGTTGCTGGACCTGGACGCCGCGCCCACCATTGCCGCGCAGGACCTGGGCCGCAAGACCATCGTGCTGGTGGCCACCATGCAGAGCTTTCGCGTGCGGCAAACGCAAGGGCGCAATGTGTACGCCTTCAGCGAAGAGTTCGACGCGCACTTTGCGCACTTCAAGAGCCTGGGTGCGTTTGACAGCAAGCCGGCGGGCGTGGCGGCGCAGGGGCTGGAAAAGGTGACCGAGACCGACCTGGGTGAGGCCGGACAAGGTTTTCTCAAGCCCGGCGACCTGGGGCGCGTCAAACACTCACTGGCCAACCTGCTGGCCCTGGTGCGGCCGCTGGTCATCGTGGACGAGGCGCACAACGCCAAGACCGACACCACCTTCGACACGCTCAAGCGCATCGCACCCAGCGCCATCCTGGAACTCACCGCCACGCCGGTGCCCAAGAAAACCAATGTGCTGTGCAGCGTGAGCGCGCGCGAACTGCAGGCCGAAGACATGATCAAGCTGCCGATCATGTTGGCCGAGCACAAGGCCTGGCCCGACGCGGTGCGTGACGCGGTGCTGCGGCGGCGGCAGCTAGAGGCCGAGTGTCAACACGAGGCGCAGCACATCCGACCCATCGTGCTGTTCCAGGCCCAGGACAAGACTGCCGAGGTCACGCCTGCAGTGCTGCGCCAGCACCTGCTGGACGAAAAATACGCAAGCGAAGCAGAAATAGTCATTGCCACCGGCGAGCAGCGCGGGCTGGACGGCGTGGACCTGTTCGACCCCGCGTGCCAGGTGCGCCACGTCATCACGATCGAAGCGCTAAAGGAAGGCTGGGACTGCTCCTTTGCCTACGTGCTGTGTTCACTGCAGAACGTGCGCTCGGGCAAGGACGTGGAGCAGTTGCTGGGCCGCGTGCTGCGCATGCCCTACGCCACGCGCCGCAAGAGCCCGGCGCTGAACCGCGCCTACGCGCATGTGGTGGCACGCAGCTTTTCTGAAGCCGCTTCCGCCCTGGTCGATCGCATGGTGCAAGGCATGGGCTTCGAGGCGCTGGATGCGGCTGCGGTGCTGCTGCCTGATGCAGGGTTGCAGGGCGACTTGATCGACCCTGCGGTGGCGCTGCCCACGCCAGGGCCGGTGCTCACGCTGGCCATCAGCGCCGAGGTGGCAGCTGCACTGCAAAACGAGCCTGACTTGCGCGTCGAGTGGGCCGCAGCCACAGTGGGCTCTGCAACCTTCGACGGCGTTACCAGGGTTGACGCTGTGCTGCATCTAACGGACGAAGTGTCTGACGCACAACTGGGCCGCGTGCTGGCCGTACTGCCCGCTGCGCAGCACGCCGACGTCAGCGCACAAGTGCAACAGCACAACCAGCGCTTGCTGGCCGCGCGCGCACCGGCACAGCGCGGCGTGCCTTTTGCAGCGTTGCCCCGCCTGTGCGTGGGCCTGGCAGGCGCACAGACCGAGCTGCACCTGTTTGAGCGCGACACGCTGGACGAGATCGTCGTCCTCGATTTGAACCAGGCCGACCCTCGCCCCGATCTGCCCGGCTTCAGGCTGGTGGAACAGAGCGACCTGTTCGAGATTTACATCAACCAGACGCGCCTGGAACTGCGCAACGCGCCCGACACGGGGCAGTTGTCACTGGACGCCGTGCCCACTGACGCCACCGAGACCGACCTGGCGCTGTGGCTGGCGCGCACCTTGCGCCGGCCCGCATTCACAGACGCGGCCATGGTCCGCTGGGCGACTGCCTTGCTGGGCCGCCTTCGACAAGAGCACGGTTTCAGCCTGACGGGTTTGCTGCGGGCGCGCCATGCGCTGGCGCAAAGCGCCATGCAACGGCTGGATGATTTGCAAACGCAGGCGCGCAAACGCGGCTTCGAGCAGTTGACGCTGCTCGCGGCGCCCGCACGGGTTGGGGGCGGTGCTGGCGACGGGGGCAGCGCGCTGTGGGTGACCGGCGCGTCACCCGACTGGACCTTTCGCTACCAAATCGGCCAGTACCCTGCGCGCCACGTCTATGCGGGCCGCTGGCGCTTTGGCAAGCACTACTTCGAGCACATCCACGCACTCAAGGAGCGAGGCGAGGAGTTCGAGTGCGCGAAGGTGCTGGACGCCATGCCCGAGGTGAAGCACTGGGTGCGCAACATCGAACAGCAGCAGCGCTTTTCCTTCTGGTTGCCCACCGCCACCGATTATTTCTACCCGGACTTTGTGGCCGAGATGGATGACGGGCGCCTCTTCGTCGTGGAATACAAAGGGGACGCCTACGCCACCAATGACGATTCGCGCGAGAAGAACGCGGTCGGTCAGGCCTGGGCACGTGCCAGTGCCGGCAAGGGCGTGTTCCTGATGGTCGAACGCCTGGTAAACGGCCAGGACATGATGGCGCAGCTGCGTCATGCCTTGAAGGCTGCACGTTGAGCGGATTGGCTCAGTCACTCCTCCAGGCCGTGCAGGCGCAGCACTTCGGCCGCACCGCCGACGCCTGGCGCAGCGGGCAGGCGGTGGACGCATTCCCCAGCATCGATCTGGCGGTGGTGTCGTTTGCACCGCACCGCAAATCATGCTGGGCCAACGTGCTGTTCTCGCGCGAGCATCCACAAGGCCTGGTGGCCGACATCGACGCGCAGGCCGGCGCGGTGCAGAACATCCGCTTCGACGCCGACCAGCGCGATGCGTCGCTGGAGTCGCCCGCCTGGCTGCCCGGCGCCGACTGGTCGCGCATGCGGTGGACGCTGCTGCACGGCACCGGAGCGCATCGTTTCGTGGCGCCCTACCCCGCGTCGCTGCTGAAGCTGATGGTGGCGGTGGGCGTGGGCCTGGCGGTGGATGCCGGCAAGACGGCGTGGCCCGACGAACTGCAAGCCATGATCGTCGTCAGCGACAACGACGCCACCGACGCCTGCGTGGCGCTGTTGCACCGCTGCGGCATGGTGGGTCATCTGAACCAGCGCATGCAGCAACTGGGCCTGCACACGCTGCAGCTCAACCGCACCACGTCCAGCGGCGGCTGGCGCAACGCCGACGGCGCCGGTGTCGGGCAGGTCCACATGAGCGCCTGGGACACCGTGCGGCTGCTGTGG
>JANNGN010000288.1:0-6903 GCA_031403895.1 Rubrivivax sp.
CGTCTTGGCCTTGTCGATGGGGGCCACGTCAAAGTGTGGCGGCACCACGGGCAGGTGGGCAAAGCTCCACTTGCCGCGCTTGACCTCGTATTCATCGGGCGCCTTGATCTCCACCAGGTGGCCGACGGCCGAGGTGACGACCGTGTCTTCACTCTCAAAGTGATCGGCATGTTTTTCGAACTTGCCTTTCGTGGGCGTGAGTGCGCGCACGATGTCCTGCGCCACGCTGGGCTTCTCGGCAATGATGATCGTCTTGCTCATGGTTCCTTCTGGGGCCCCTTCAAAAAGCGGGGGCCGGTGTGTCTGCAAAGCAAAAAAGCCGTGCCTACAATCCGGCCCGTCTCGCGCGCACCCGCGCGCTCGTACGATTTCAATGTACCGAATGCCAAAGACCCCGCAAGCCGCCGCCCCAGCGAACGTCAAAGACGCGCGCCGCATTCAGGTCCGCCTGAGCGGCGTGCACGGCAAGGGCGTGTTTGCGCTGCAGCCCATTGCCGAAGGCGAACGCGTCATCGAATACAAGGGCCAGCGCATCAGCTGGCCCGAAGCGCTGCGCCGCCACCCGCACAACCCGCAGGAACCGAACCACACCTTCTACTTCCACATCGACGACAAGCACGTCATCGACGCCAATGTGGCCGGCAACGCGGCGCGCTGGATCAACCACGCCTGCGCACCCAACTGCCAGGCCGATGAAAGCGAAGGCCGCGTCTTCATCCATGCGCTGCGCGACCTGCGGCCCGGCGAAGAACTGTTCTACGACTACGGTCTCATCATCGACGAGCGCTACACGGCCAAGCTGAAGCAGCAATACGAATGCCGCTGCGGCAGCCGCAAATGCCGGCGCACGATGCTGGCGCCCAAGCGCTGAAGGTCATGAGCAAAAGTTGGCTGACCACTTTGCGCATCCCCCTCGCGGGGCGGCAGCAATGTCGGCTGAGGGCGCGCTGACTTGAGCCACGCCGAGCATCACCTGCAGTGGGGCGCCGATGCCTTGTGGGAAAGCCTGGCGCCGCTGTTGCCCGGCATCAGCGTGGAGGTGCACTCGCGTGTGGAGTCCACCAACACGCGCTTGCTGGACCGCGCGCGAGCGCTCGGCGGCAACCCCGATGCGCCGGTCACACGCCCCGGCGAACTCGACGCTTTGTTGCAGCCGGAGCGCACACGCCACGGCCGCCGCGCGGGCGACACATCGCCCTGCCTGCTGGTGGCCGAAGCGCAGACCCGCGGCCGTGGCCGCCTGGGGCGCGACTGGGTCAGCAGTGCGGGTGCGTCGCTGACGTTTTCGCTGTCGATGCCGCTGGCACCGCAGCAGTGGGGTGGCCTGTCGCTGGCGGTGGGCCTGGCGCTGGCCGAAGCGCTGGACGCGCGGCCGCTGGCGGCCCTGCGGGACGAGCGTTCGCCCCACCACGGCACTGGGGGCAGCGCCAGCCCGCACATCGCCCTGAAATGGCCGAATGACCTGTGGCTGGTGGACGGCCTGGGCCACGGTCGCAAGCTCGGTGGCGTGCTGATTGAAACCGTCAGCGTGGGCAATAGCCGCATGTGCGTGGTGGGCGTGGGGCTGAACGTGGCGCCGCAGCCGGATGGCGGCATCGGCACCGAAGGCCTGGCCCATGGCTACGCCTGCCTGCAGGAGCTGGACCCACTGGCCAGCGCGCCGCGCGCCCTGGCCGCAGTCGCCAGGCCGCTGGTGCTGGCGCTGCGACGCTTCGAGTCGGAAGGCTTTGCGCCGTCGGTCGCGGCCTATGCGCGGCGCGACCTGCTGCGCGGCCAGCGCGTCTGCACCAGCGCGCCGGAAGTGCTGGAAGGTGTTGCCGAAGGCGTCGATGAACAGGGCGCCCTGTGCGTGCGCAGCGGCGGCCTGCACCGCGTGGTCAGCGGTGAGGTCAGCGTGCGCCTGATCAAATGACTCCCACCCGGAGCGGCCTGCGAGCGCCATCGGCGTCCTCGCCAACGGCGCACCCAGCGGCCCGGCGCAGCCGGTTCCGCGGCGGCTGCTTGGCGGTGGTGGACGCATGCGGCGCGCATCGGGCGGCGCGCGCTGGATAGGCTGAGATGCTGCGCGCCCTGGTCGTCCTGCTGCTGCTGGCCAACGCCGTCTTCTTCGCCTGGGGGCGCGGCTGGCTGGGCGCGCCGCCGCACCATGCCGAACGTGAACCCGAACGGCTGCTGGCCCAGGTGCGGCCCGAGGTGTTGACGGTGCTGCCGTCAGGCACTGCCGGCGCGGCCGTGCAGGCCGCACGCGCTGCGGCGCTGCTGTGCCTGGAAGCGGGGCCGTTTGCCGACGCCACCGTCGGCGCTGCAGAAGCGGCGATCGGCGCCGCGCAGTTGCCCGAGGGCAGCTGGGCCCGGGTCGATCCCGCAGCCGCCGCGCCGCTGTGGCTGGTGTACGCCGGCCGCTATCCCGAAGCCGCACTGCGCAGGGCGCGCGAAGAAGATCTGCGCAAGCTGAACCTCGGCTTCGAGTTGATCCAGTCGCCGCCTGAGCTGGCGCCAGGCCTGGTGCTGTCGCGCCACGCCTCGCGCGAAGAAGCGCAGGCCTGGCTTGGTGAGCGCAGTGCCACCCCGCTGCGCGGCGCGCGCGTGGTCCAGCTGCCGGCGCCTGCGCCAGCCTGGCGGCTGCGCGTGGCGCGTGCTGACGCGGAGCAGGCTGAACGCCTGAAGGCCCTGCCCGGCGACACGCTGGCCGGTGGCTTCAGGCCCTGCGCCGCGAAGCCCTGAGCGCCGATCGCCGCAGGGCCTGAAGCACGGCGGCGGCCAGCGCCACGCCCGCCACCCAGGCCCAGGATGCGGCGCCGCCACCGCCGCCCCCCCCACCACCGCCACCGCCACCGCCACCGGTGCTGGGCGGAGGGATCGCACTGGCCGCCTGCGCCACCACCACAGACTGCTCGGTGCTGCTGGCGTTGCCCTGCGTGTCGGTGACTGTGAGTCGCACCCGCATCGTCCCGCTGCCCTGCGGCGTGATCGACGCGGTGTCGGCGTTGACCGATGTGCTGAACCCGCTGGCCGCCCCGCCGCCATCGACCAGCATCCACGCGAACTGCGGCGCCCCGGTGGCCTGCGTCTGCAGCCCCGTGATGCTGAACGCCACCGCCTCACCCGGCGTGGGCGCGGCGGGGTCTGAAGTGATGGCGACGAACGGTGTTGTCGAGACGGCGGCGAGTGCCGCTGTGGCGTCCAGCATCCCGGCGCCGCACATCGTGGTGTTGCAGTAGCACTGGAGTTGTTCCACACCGCTCACCGGCGCACGACATACGGGCACCGTCTCGCCTGGGGTCTCGGCGCCGCTGGTCGGGAAGGGGCGTGCCGTTGACCGCAGCGTGCTGCGCAGTTGCGCCGGCGTCAGCGACGCCTGCCGCGACGCCATCAGCGCAACGACGCCTGCCACCAGCGGTGAGGAGAAACTGGTGCCGACCGTGATGTCGAAGCTGTCGGTCCAGGCTGAGCCCGCCGGGCCCTGGGCGCCGCTGTTGGTGGCGGCGAGGATGGGGTACAGACAGGCCGATCCGGCAGCGATGTTGACGCAGTTGCCGCCCGGCGCCGAGATGGTGATTTCGGGCCCCAGGTCCGAGAAGCCGACTTTCGTACCGGCGTGACGGAGCGCCAGCACGCCGATCACACCAAGGCAGTTGGCGGGTTCGCCCACCGATGCGCCGGCGCTGTTGCCGGCGGCGGCGACGATGGTGGTGCCGCGCGCGATGATCTCGTCCACCACAGCCTGGTAGTTGGCTTTGCAGATTCCGTCCCCACCCAGGCTCAAGTTGATGACCTTGGCCGGGTTCGGGTTGTCCGGCACGCCGGGCACCGACAGACCCGCTGCCCAGCGCATGCCGGCCAGGATGTCGTCATCGGTGCCAAAACACTTGCCCAGCACGCGCACTGGCAGGATGCGCGTACCCGGCGCGGAGCCGGCCATTCCGGCGGCGGGGTTGGTGTTGGTGGCGGCGCCGACCAGGCTGGCGGTGGCAGTGCCGTGCCACGAGCTGGACGAAGCCAGTGCGGCGCCAACGCCCTGCGGATCGCACTTGTAGAACCTGCCGCCAACAGTGCTGTTTTCGGCCGCCGTTGTCCAGTCGCCGGGGTCGCTGGGATCGGCGTCGCGGCCGTCTCCGTCGTTGCCTACTTCTGCATCGCTGACGAAGTCATGGCCGCGCAGCAGGCGGCGGGTCAGGTCGGGGTGGTCGAAGCGGACGCCGGTGTCCAGCACCGCGACCACCACATTGCCGCCGCCCGTTGTGCGCAGCCAGGCGCCCTCGATGCCGATCGCCGACTTGATGGTGCTGTCGGGTGTGCGCAGATACCACTGGCCGCTGTCGGGGCCGCGGGGCCGCACGCCAGCGGCAGTGGCTGGATACAGCGGGTCGTTCGGCGCCGCCACGATTCGCTTGCGGCCATTCGGCACCGCGTAGGCCACGTCGGGGTCGGCGGATAGCTGGCGCGCGAGTGTGGTGGCATCCACACCCGCCGCGCGCATCACCTGCACCCGTTCGCCGACAGCCGCGCCAGTCAGCAGCGTGCGGCCCACGCGTGCGCCGAGTGTGCTGGCGCGTTCGGCCAGCGTGTTGCGCACGACGCCTGCATCGGCGCGTGCGGCCAGCGCGTGTTTGCGCAGCGTGCCGGCGTCGGCCTTGAAGGCGACGATGACTTCGTCTTCCACGGGCGGCAAGGGCTGACGCGGTGCTGCCTGGCCGGCGCCAAAGGTGGCTGTGGCGGACAGGGCGAAAGCGAGTGTTAGCAGCAGCCGTGCAGCGGGGTGGGTGTTTGTCATTGAGCCAGTGTAGGCGGGCATCCTGGCGCTTGCGTGTGCAAGGCCAGGCTGTCCGTAAGCAAGCGCACGGCGCCTGGCTTGGCTGCTTCAGCCGGTGCCCGCGCGCCCCAGGCCAAACGCGGGCCGCAGCCACGGCACCCGGCGCAGCGCTTCGAAGCCGGCGATGCTGAGCGCGAAGGTGGCCAGCATCAGCACCGGCCCTTCCAGCGCCGGCCGCCAGTACAAAGGCAGCAACGCTTGCGACAGCAGCACGATCAGCGTCTGGTGCAGGATATAGACGGGGAACACGGCCTCCACCGCGTAGCGGCGCCAGCGGTGGTCGGCGTTGCAGTGCTTGAATCCGAAACCGAGCGCGGCGACGATGGCACACCACTGAACTGCGGCGTACAGCACGCGCTGGGCCTGGCGCAGTGCGTCGGGCGCTTCGACGCCTTTGAAGTGGTCGAAATACCAAGCCAGCAGCGCCCAGCCCAGCACCGCCACCGGCAGCGCGTGCCAGCGCAGCGCCGACAAGCTTTGCCACACCGCAGGCGCCCTGGCGCACACCGCACCGACGGCGAACACGCTGCCGAAGAGCGCGTGGTTGTAGAAGTCGTCCAGCAGTGCATGGGTGGAAGGGAAGCGGCCCAGCAGCAGTTGGCGCGCCAGCGCCAGCCACAACAGCGGCAGCACCAGCAACACGGCCGGCGTCAACCGGCGGCCGAGCCAGGCGCCGGCCCGGTCGAGTGCGCGCGGCGCGAGGCGGTTCAGGGCCCACAGCAACAGCGTGTACAGCCACAGGTAGGCGACGAACCAAAGGTGGTTCCAGGTTGGCAGCACCAGGCACTGGCCGCCCTTGCAGAAGCCGTCGTAACCCCGCAGGTACAGGCCCACGAAGTCGAGGTAGCTGCCGCGGTAGGCAAACTTGTGTACGACCTCGAAGTAGGCCTGCGGCGGCACGATGATGAATATGCCCACCAGCAGCGGCAGCAGCAGCCGCCATGAACGCTGGCGCAGGAATCCGACCCGCGCCTTCTTCAACATCAGCGAACTGGCAGCCCCCGAGATCAGGAACAGCAGTGCCAGGCGCCACGGCGCGGTCAGCAACATCAGCGGCTCAAGCGCCGTGCTGGCGAAGGGGCTCTTTACGTGCCAGTCCCAGCTGACGTAGACCATGCCGACGTGGTACAGCACCAGCAGGACGAAGGCGGCGATGCGCAGCCAGTCCAGGAGATACAGGCGTCCGCTGTGCAGGACCGGGTTCATGCCTGCACCGGGTGGGTCGGCCAGCGCAGCCGACGACGTGACCACGGCTGCGTCAGCGCATGCGGCGGTCGAACGGTCGTCAGGCAATCGTCACGCAGCCGTCAAGCAATCACCTGCACCATCTCCAGCACCTTGTTGGAGTAGCCCCATTCGTTGTCGTACCAGGCCACGATCTTGACGAAGGTGCTGTCGAGCGCAATCGATGCGTCGGCATCGAACACGCTGGTGCAGGGCTCGCCGCGGAAGTCGGTGGCCACCACTTTGTCTTCGGTGTAGGCCAGCACGCCCTTCATCGGGCCGTCGGCGGCGGCCTTCATGGCGGCGCAGATCTCGGCGAAGCTGGCTTCCTTGATGAGTTCTGCCGTCAGGTCCACCACGCTCACGTCACTCGTCGGCACGCGGAAGGCCATGCCGGTGAGCTTCTTGTTCAGCTCGGGAATCACCACGCCCACGGCCTTGGCCGCGCCGGTGCTGCTGGGGATGATGTTTTCCAGGATGCCGCGGCCGCCGCGCCAGTCCTTGTTGCTGGGGCCATCGACGGTTTTCTGCGTCGCCGTGGCGGCGTGTACGGTCGTCATCAGGCCGCGCTTGATGCCGAAGTTGTCGTGCAGCACCTTGGCCACCGGGGCCAGGCAGTTGGTGGTGCAGGACGCGTTGCTGACAATCGTCTGGCCGGCGTAAGTCTTGTGGTTGACGCCGAAGACGAACATCGGTGTGTCGTCCTTGCTGGGCGCGCTCTGGATGACCTTCTTGGCGCCGGCGTCGATGTGCTTCTGGCACGTGTCCTTGGTCAGGAACAGGCCCGTCGCTTCGACGACAACGTGGGCGCCGACATCGCCCCACTTCAGCGCTGCCGGGTCGCGCTCGGCCGTCAGGCGGATGCG
>JANNGN010000289.1:0-5933 GCA_031403895.1 Rubrivivax sp.
TCGCTGAAGAGGCCTTCGATGACGCGGCCATCGACGTCCATCAGTTCCGACAGCGCACCCAGCACCATGATGTTTTTGAAGAGGGTGCGCTGGCGCGGGTCTTCGTAGGTGGCATTGCAGATCGCCGTCACCGGCATGCCGATGATGCTGATGTCGCTGCGCATCACACCCTGCAGCGGCTTGGTGCTGTCGTGGAAGAGGTAGCCGCCAGGTTCGACCTCCTGCACGTCCTGCTCCCACGTTTGCGGGTTCATCGCCACCATCATGTCGATGCCGCCACGGCGGCCGAGCCAGCCGCGTTCACTCACACGAACTTCGTACCAGGTCGGCAGGCCCTGGATGTTGCTGGGGAAGATGTTGCGCGGGCTTACCGGCACGCCCATGCGCAGGATGGCCTTGGCGAAGATCTCGTTCGCCGATGCCGAACCCGAGCCGTTGACGTTGGCAAACTTGATGACGAAGTCATTCACGGATTCGATGCGCTTCATGCCCCTACCCCCGTGCGCCCCACGCGCTTGCCCGGCGGCGTGCTGTCGCGGCACTGGTGCCCGGCCTGCGTGGTGGTGAGCAAAAACTTCTGCATATCCCACGCCCCGGTCGGGCAGCGCTCGGCGCACAGGCCGCAATGCAGGCACACGTCTTCGTCCTTCACCATCACACGCTGCGTCTTCAGCGTGCCACTCACGTACAGCGTTTGCTCGGCGTTCTGCGCCGGCGCGTTCAGGCGCGTGCGCAGATCGGCTTCTTCGCCGTTGTCGGTGAAGGTGATGCAGTCGGTGGGGCAGATATCGACGCAGGCGTCGCATTCGATGCACAGCTTGTCGGCAAACACCGTCTGCACGTCGCAGTTCAGGCAGCGCTCGGCTTCCTTGAATGCGGTCGGCAGGTCGAATCCCAGTTCCACTTCGACCTTGATGCTGGACAGTGCTTTTTCCGCGTTAGCCCATGGCACCTTGAAGCGCGGATCATTGCTGGGCGAATTGGCGTAGCTCCACTCGTGGATGCCCATCTTCTGCGACACCAGGTTGACGTGCGGCGGCGGCCGCTGCGTCACCGGTTCACCGTGCAGGAAGCGGTCCATCGACACGGCAGCTTCATGGCCGTGTGCCACCGCAGTGATGATGTTCTTGGGGCCGAATGCCGCGTCGCCACCAAAGAAGACCCGTGGCAGCGAGGCCTGGAAACTCTTGGCGTCGAGTTGCGGCATGCCGCTGCTGTCGAAGGCCAGGCCGCAGTCGCGTTCGATCCAGGGGAAAGCGTTTTCCTGGCCCACCGCCACCAGCACTTCGTCGCAGTCGATCAACACGGGCGGCTCGCCGGTGCTGACGAGGCTGCGCTTGCCGTTGTCGGCATACACCGCCTTCACCACATCGAAGCGCATGCCCACCAGCACGCCGTCTTCGATCACGAAAGCCTGCGGCACATTGAAGTTGATGATCGGGATGCCTTCGTGCTGCGCGTCTTCCTTTTCCCACGGTGAGGCTTTCATCTCCTCAAAGCCTGACCGCACCACCACCTGCACGCTGTCGGCGCCCAGGCGGCGTGCCGAACGGCAGCAGTCCATCGCCGTGTTGCCGCCGCCGAGCACGATGACGCGCTTTTTCACCGCCGTGACGTGGCCGAAGGACACCGACGCGAGCCAGTCGATGCCGATGTGGATGTCGGCCGCCGCCTCGGCGCGGCCGGGCAGCTGCAGATCGCGCCCGCGTGGCGCACCGCAGCCGACGAACACGGCGTCGTAGTCCAGCGCCAGCAGCGCCTTCATCGAATCGATGCGCTGGCCGGAGCGGAAATCGACACCCAGGTTCAGGATGTAGCCGGTCTCTTCGTCGATCACGCTTTCGGGCAGCCTGAAGCGCGGAATCTGCGTGCGGATGAAGCCGCCGGCCTTCGCTTCGCTGTCGAACACCGTCACGGCATAACCCTGCGCTGCCAGGTCTCGTGCCACCGTCAATGACGCTGGCCCGGCGCCCACGCAAACCACCTTTTTGCCGTTCTTCGGCAGCGGTTTCGGGATCATGGCGCGCACTTCGCCGCTCTTGAAATCGGCCGCCACACGTTTCAGGCGGCAGATGGCCACCGGCTCTGGCTTGACCATGTTCTCTTCTTCGGCGCGGCCACGACGGCAGGCGGGCTCACAGGGCCGGTCGCAGGTGCGGCCCAGCACGCCGGGGAAGACGTTGCTGACCCAGTTCACCATGTAGGCGTCGTCGTAACGCCCCTGGGCGATGAGCCGGATGTATTCCGGCACGGGGGTGTGGGCAGGGCAGGCCCATTGGCAATCAACGACCTTGTGGAAGTACTCCGGGTCGCTTACGTTGGTGGGGCGCAAGCTTGTCTCCTTGCAGGGCTTGCGCAGCTCGGAAATTCGAGCTGGCGGCACTGTCTTTGGCAGCTCAAGTTTACGCCCGCACCTTGGCGGCCGGCAGGCGTGCGCGCGAGGCTGCCTATTAACATCGCCACCATGCGTGAACAGGTTCCTCCACCATGCCCTTGATTGCCGAACGCTTCACTTTCGACGGCTTGAACTGCTTCATTGCCGGCCAGGGCGCGCCGCTGCTGCTGGTGCACAGCATGAACGCCACCGGCTCGGCGGCCGAGATGCGGCCGCTGTTGAATCACTGCCGCAGCACACGCACCGTGTTTGCCATCGACCTGCCCGGCTTTGGCGACAGCGACCGCAGCGACCGAAACTACAACGCGCGCCTGATGACGGACGCGCTGCACGCCACGGCGCAGCAGATTCACAGCCGTTGTGGCAATGCGCCGATCGACGCGCTGGCCTTGTCCACGGGCTGCGAATTCCTGGCCCGCGCCGCCAGCGAACGGCCGGCCGACTGGGGCCGGCTGGCGCTCGTCAGCCCCACCGGCCTTTCCGGTGGCAAGCCACGCCGCGGCGCGCCCGGCAGCACCCGCGGCATGCCGTGGCTGCACCGCGTGTTGAGCGCGCCGCTGTGGAGCGAGGCGCTGTACCGCGGCCTGACGAAGCCCGGCGTGGTGCGCTACTTCCTGCAGCGCACCTGGGGCAGCAAAGCGATCGATGAAGAAATGTGGGCCGACGCAGTGTGCTCGGCGCAGGCCCCCGGTGCGCGCCACGCGCCGCTGCACTTCCTGAGCGGCGACTTCTTTAGCGCCGACATCCTGAACGTGTACGAGTCGCTGACGCAGCCGGTGTGGCTGAGCCACGGCGTGCGCGGCGACTTCACCGACTACCGCGGCAAGGTACACCTGCAGGGCCGGTCGAACTGGCGCTTCACGGTGTTTGACAGCGGCGCGCTGCCGTACTTCGAACACCCGCAGTCCTTCAACGACCAGCTCGACGCTTTTCTCGCGGCCTAGGAGGCATCGATGCATGCCACGCCAGCCCGGGCGTCCGGTTGCGGGGCCGCAGCCTCGATGCCGCTGTCCCGAACGCAGATCCTTGAACTCAGCGGCCTGCTCGACGTGGCGCTGGCACTGCCTGTGGCCGGGCGCGAAGCCTGGCTGCAGCGGTTGCCGGCAGCTGTCCCGCTTTTGCCGGATGCCGCCCGGCCTGCGCGCCGCCATGGCACGATAGGCGCATGCCGACCCGCAAAGCCGCCACGCCCGACCTGCTGGACGACCATCTGCTGCGCGCCATCGCCAGCCGCGGCGGTGTGCGCAACTACGCCGCCAACGCCGTGCTGGTGACCGAAGACGACCGCTCCGACTCGCTCTTCATCATCCTGAGCGGCCGCGTCAAGGCCTACGGCTCGGCCGAAGACGGCCGCGAAGTCATCTACAACACTCAAGGCGTGGGCGAGTACTTCGGTGAGTTGACGCTCGACGGCGGCCCGCGTTCGGCCAGCGTGATGACGCTGGAGCCCACCACCTGCGCCGTGGTGCCGGGCGCCGACGTGCGCGAATTCCTGGCCCAGAACCCCGACTTCGCGCTGCACCTCATCAAGAAGCTGATTCGCCTCGCGCGCAGTTCCACCGAACACGTCAAGAGCCTGGCGCTGGACGACGTCTATGGCCGAGTCACCCGGCTGCTGCGCACGCTGGCAAGGGACGAAGACGGCGTGCTGACGGTGCCTGACAAGCTGACGCAGCAGGACATTGCGGAACGCGTGGGCTCGTCGCGCGAGATGGTCAGCCGCGTCTTCAAGCCACTGACAGAAGGCGGTTATGTCGCCACGCGCAGCGGCCGCATCGTGCTGCTGAAAAAGCTGCCGGCGCGCTTCTGAAGCACCGGCATTGCGCGCAGAGCACCCGTGGAGCTGTACGCCGCCCTGCTCGAACAAGCCAGCCGGCTGCTGGCGTCGCTGTCCGAACCCGAACAGGTGCTGGCGCTGGCCTCGGCCGCCGTGGCAGCGCTGCTGGTCATCGTCGGCGCTTTTGTGAAGACCATGATCCCGCTGCGCTGGCTGGCGGTGGCCAGCAACGTCGGCTTCATCGTCTATGGCATCACGCACCCGGCGCCGCTGATGGTGGCGCTGCACGCCGTGCTGCTGCCGGTGAACCTGTGGCGGGTGTGGCAGATGATCCAGCTCACGCGGCGCGTGGCCTCGTCCACCGCTGACGCGCGGCAGCTGGAAGTCTGGCTGCGTCCCTACATGCGCAGCCGGCGCTACAAGGCCGGCCGGGTGCTGTTCTCCAACGGCGACGAGGCCGACCGGCTGTACTTCCTGGCCAGCGGCAGCGTCGAACTGCCCGAAGTCGGCCGTACGCTGCAAGCCGGCCAGATGCTGGGCGAGATCGCCTTCTTCGCGCCCGACCGCAAACGCAGCAGCAGCGCACGGTGCGTCACCGACTGCACCTTGATGTCGATCGACGAAGACACCTTCAAGCAGCTCGTCTATCAGAACCCCGACTTCGGCCTTGAGGTGGTGCGGCTGATCGCCGAGCGCCTGAGCGAAGACATCCGGCGCCTGCAAGCGCGCACGCTCGCGCAAACTCAGGCCCCGGGCGCACCACCGACCTGATTACACTGCGCAGCGCGCTGCAAACCCCCGGCCGGCGCCCCCTTCCATCCCGCACAGGTGAGTCATGAAACACGCCGTCCTGCTATCCGCCCTTCTGCTGTCTGCGCCCGTCTTTGCGGCCGAGGTCAAGACCAACTTCATCAATCATTCCAACGCCGCGCTGATCGACGAAGCATCCGCCAAGGCAGTGATGAAGGAAGGCATTCCGGCCAAGGTGTGGAAGATCTATCCGGCCAGCAAGTACGCCTTCCTGAGCCAGGTCGAAGGCGGCGTCAACGCCGCCGGCATGTGCGTGGTGGCGGCGCGCGTGATGGTGCTGCCGCTGACGGCCACGGTGCGCGCACCGCTGTTCCGCCCGCTGCCCAAGTTGACGGCCACCGCCTACGACGCCATCCCCGGCGCCAGCGCCGACAAGTGCAAGGCGCTGGCGAAGGACAAGCTGAAGGAAGCCACGGGCGCCGTGGTTTCCAACATCGTCAAGATGTGAGCTGCAGCTGCGCGCGGCAACGCATGCGCTGATGCTTCAGCGCGCCGGCGCGGCGCCGTACAAGCCGCGCTCGCTGGCCATCAGCCGCACCAGGCCGAAAAGCGCGTCGATGTTCGGCGTCGCCAGGCCCAGGTGAACGCCGATCTCGCGCACCGCGCCCACCAGCGCATCGATCTCCAGCGGCCGGCCGGCCAGGCTGTCCTGCAGCATGCTGGTCTTGAAGCTGCCGAGTTTTCGCGTCACGGCATGGCGCTCTTCGGGGCGCTGCTCGATCGGGATGCCGAAGGCGGCGCCGATCTGTTGGGCCTCCAACATCACCGCGCTGCAGAAACCGCGCACCAGCGGGTCGTCCAGGATGCGGTCGCACGACGCGCCAGTGAGCGCAGAGATGGGATTCATCGTCATGTTGCCCCAGAGCTTGAACCGACGAGCGGGCGGCCCTCGAGCTCGTGGGGTCGTGCTGACCGATCCGCCGAGGTGGCCAGCTCGCTCCATCGCGCAAG
>JANNGN010000290.1:0-2131 GCA_031403895.1 Rubrivivax sp.
TGAGCCTGTCCGTGCCGCTGCCGCTGCGCCTGCTCCTTCGCACGGCCTTGCCAAGAGTTGCCAGCGCCCGGTAGCTGCTGCGGTGAGTCGAGACCTGGGGCACTGACGATGACCAACCTGGAGCAAACCGTCGATATGCGCCTGCGCCTGCCCGGGCGCTGGCGTGGCTTTGGTTTTGTCGGGCCGGCGGCGATGGTCAGCGTCGGCTACATGGACCCGGGCAACTGGGCCACCGACCTGGAAGGCGGTGCGCGCTTTGGCTACCAGCTGCTGTGGGTGCTGGTCGCTTCCAACCTGATCGCCATGGTGTTGCAGAGCCTGGCTGCGCGGCTCGGCATCGTCGGCCGGTTGGACTTGGCGCAGGCCTGCCGCGCCCACTATGCGCGTCCGGTGACGCTGGCGCTGTGGCTGCTGTGCGAGGTCGCGATCATCGCGTGCAACCTTGCAGAACTGCTGGGCAGTGCGATCGCGCTGAACCTGCTGTTCGGCATCCCGCTGGCCTGGGGTGCACTCATCACCGGCCTGGACGTGATGCTGATCCTGGTGCTGCAGCACTACGGCATTCGCAAGCTCGAGGCCGTGGTGTCGGTGCTGGTACTCACCATCGGCGGCTGCATGGCGCTGCAGATGGTGCTGGCGCGGCCGGTCTGGGCGGATGTGGCCGGGGGCCTGGTGCCGCAGCTGAACGCGGCCAGCCTGTTCGTTGCCATCGGCATCCTGGGTGCCACTGTGATGCCGCATAACCTGTACCTGCATTCCTGGCTGGTGCAGACGCGCCGCATCGACAACAGCGACCGGGCCCGGCGCGAGGCCATTCGCTTCAACTTTCTCGACACTGCGCTGGCGCTCAACGTGGCGCTGTGCATCAACGCTGCCATCCTGATCCTGTCGGCATCGACTTTTTTCTCACGCGGCATTGAAGTGACCGAACTGCGCCAGGCGCACGAGCTGCTGACACCGATACTGGGCACGACGCTCGCATCCACCGCGTTCGCGATTGCGCTGCTGGCCGCAGGGCAGAGCTCCACCATCACCGGCACGCTGGCCGGCCAGGTCGTGATGGAGGGTTTTGTGCGCTTGCGCATGAGCCCGCTGAAGCGCGGTTTGCTGACCCGCGCGCTGGCCATCGTGCCGGCGGTGGCGGTGCTGTTTTACGCTGGCGAGGGCGGCGTGCTGAAGTTGCTGGTGTTCAGCCAGGTGGTGCTGAGCCTGCAGCTACCGTTTGCGATCGTGCCGCTGATCCGCTTCACCAGCGCACCGCGCATCATGGGCAGCTTCGTCAGCCCGGTCTGGCTGCGGCGTCTGGCCTGGGCCGCCGCGCTGATGATCATCGGCCTGAATGCCTGGCTCGTGATGCAGTCGATTGCGCCCGTTCACGCCGACACCAGCGCCAACGCCGGCATCGGCCGCTTCGCCATCGGCCTGCTGGCTGTGCTCTGTGGCGGCTTGCTCGCCTGGATCGCCTTCGCGCCGCTGCGTTTCACGCCGAAAGGGCTATGTGCGCCAACGAACGAAGCGGAGGACAATGAGCCAAACCATATTGACAGCGCGCCTGTGCCGCAGCCGGCCGCACGCTGAATCCAGGATGTCGATGCCAGCCGCGAACACGGCAGGTGTCTGAGGAGACGAACATCCAGCGCAACGACATCCCGAAGCAGCCGGTGGGCACCTGGGCCGGTCACGGCCAAGTGCCAGCTGCGGTGGAGCCGCCGACCCAGCGCCAGACGCTGGACGCCTGGGAGCGCTTCGTCACCGGTGAACCGCTGGTGGCTTCGGCGGTGTCCAAGTTTGTGCTCTCGTCGTGGCAGCGCAGCCAGCGCCTGGGGGTCGAGCCGCGTTCTCGCCTGGCGCCAGTGGCCGCCCGCGGCGATGCGCTGGAGCACCTGCGGCGCCGCAACCATGACCTGCTGTGGGCGGCGCAAGGCTTGTTCCTGACCACCGCCCACCTGCTGTCACGCTCGGGCACGATCATGTTGCTGACCGACCCGGACGGCGTCGTGCTCGAAGTCGCCGGCGACCTGCGCACGGCGGAAGCGGCGCGCGACATCCACCTCTTCGAGGGCGGCAACTGGCACGAAGGTGTCGTCGGCACCAACGGCATCGGCACCGCACTGGCGACGCGGCTGCCAGC
>JANNGN010000291.1:0-2324 GCA_031403895.1 Rubrivivax sp.
GATGGCGGTGGTGATTGACAAGTTCAGCCGCTACGGGCGCGCGAAGCGGGTGTAAGCCAAAGCTGGGCCCAAGCTGAGCCCAAGCTGCTCTCAGGTCTGCAGTGCGAAGCTCAGCCCCGCGCGCTCTTGCAGCCTTGGCACCACAGTCATGCCCAGTGCCGCGCCCGGCGTCCAGATGCCGCCCGATGTGAGGCTGCGGCCCACGTCCTGCACCAAGGCCAAGGCACATTCGGCAATGATCTTCGAGGTCGAGCCGTAGCCCGGGTCACGGTCGCCGTGGACACGCGCACTCAGGCGTTTGCCACCCGCACCGACGCCGCTGAACAGCAGCTCGTAGCGGCCGTTCTCGCGTTCCTGCGGCCCCGGGCCTGTGCCAGGTTTGGGCAATACGAAGCGCTGCAGCAGCGCGCGTGTGGGCGCAAAAGCCAGCAGCCGGTTCTGCAGCCTGTCGCTGCGCACCATGCCGCGAGCGCGCAACTCACCGGCGCTGCCGCTGCCGCAAGACATTCGCTCCTCATACACGAAGTCGCGGCCGTAGGGGTGGCCAAGCAGCGCATTCGTGCGGTGCACGTTCTTGGTGTTGATGGGCGCCATGACAAAGGGCGCGCTCCAGGCTCCGGTGAATTCGTCCAGCGTCGCTTCAGTGGCTTCGGGTTGCGGCGGGCCGCTGAAGCCGGGGGTCAGCGCAAAGGGGTTTGCCATCGCGCCTGCCGCTTCAGTGTCGCGCGCCATCGCCGCCAGCGTGGCCACCAGGCTGGCTGCGGTGCCGCCCGAAAAACCGCCCTTCATGAGCAGCACGCGGCACTGCACAAACGCCAGCGGCTGGCCGTCGCGCTGCAGCGCATGGTGCTGCAAGAAGCGCACACCCAGGTCGAAGGGCACCGAGTCAAAGCCGCAAGAGAACACGATGCGCGCGCCGCTGGCATGCGCAGCGGCGTCATGGCGCTGGATCATCTGCGCCATCCAGGCTGGTTCACCGCAGAGGTCGAGGTAGTCGGTGCCGCTGTGCACGCAGGCCTGCAGCAGCGGCTCGCCGTGTAGCTGGTAGGGGCCGACGGTGGTGATGAGCGCGCGTGTGGCTGACGCCAGTTTGCGCAGCGCGACCGGGTCGGTGGCGTCTGCGGCCAGCAGCGGCACGCTGGCGGGCGCGCCGATGAGCGTGCGCACTTCTTCAAGCCTGGCCTGGCTGCGGCCGGCCATGGCCCAGCTCA
Organism: Rubrivivax sp.; assembly: GCA_031403895.1. Classification (GTDB taxonomy): domain Bacteria; phylum Pseudomonadota; class Gammaproteobacteria; order Burkholderiales; family Burkholderiaceae_C; genus Rubrivivax. The sequence continues at coordinate 1,212 of JANNGN010000291.1, forward strand.
ACTCACCACGGCTGCCATAGCGCCGGTTCAGGTAGTCGGCCACCAGGCGCCCGGTGAAGCCGGTAGCGCCGTAAACGATGAGGTCAAGCTTCCTGGCCATGCACACTTTCTTGAAGAGGTTCAGGGGCCGCGCGTTCCGGCCATGTGGCCAGCAGCAGGCCCACCATCGCCAGGCCCAGCGCCAGCACATGCGCCACGCCAAAGGGCTCGCCCAGCACCACGATGCCGACCAGCGCTGCGCTCACCGGCAGCAGCACCATGAAGACGCCGGCCCGCGCCGACGGCACCCGCTTCAGGCCCTGCATCCACAGCCACACGCTGACCATGCTGGCGGCCACGGCGTAGAACACCAGCAAGCCCCAGGTCGGCAGCCGCACCGCGCCGAAGTCGAAACTCAGCGCCTGCCAGATGGCGAACGGCGTCACCAAGGCCAGGCCCCACAGGTTGATGAGCGCACTGATGCGGCGCGGTGACACGTTGCCGGTGAGCTGCTTGCCGATGACGACGTAGCTGGCCTCGCACAGCACCGCCACCAGCAGCAGCGCATAGCCCCAGGGCGATTCGGCGCCGCCTGTTCCCGACGAAGGCGTCGCTGGTGCGGCGTGAGCCAGCGCCAGCACGGCTATGCCCACCATCGCGCACACGATGGCGGCGGCCACGCGCGCCCGGATGCGCTCGCCCAGCACCACGCGCGACAGCAGCGCAATCGCCGCCGGTATCGCCGCCAGCGTCACGCCCGCCGCCAGTGCCGAAGTCATGGCCACGCCGTACAGCATGCAGATGCTGAAGAGAAAGTTGCCGAGGAAACTCTCCCAGAACAGCAGCCGCCGGTCGCGTCGCGACAGCGGCGCTTCAGCCGGCATGCGCTTGACCCAGTGCGCCATGGCGATGGCCGCGATGCCAAAGCGCAGCCACGCCAACAGCAGCACCGGGAACACCGCCAGCAGCAGCTTGGACAGGCCAACATAACTGCCGACGAGCGTGGTGCTGAGCGCCAGGCTCAGGTAGGCCCAGGCCGGTGTTGCACTCAACGGCGCTTCAAACTGATTTCACCTGGACGGCAGGCCGACATCGGGCAGTGCAGGGCGGTGCTTGAGCGCAAACGCCATCGCC
>JANNGN010000292.1:0-4898 GCA_031403895.1 Rubrivivax sp.
GACGACGTGTACCGCTGCCACGCCTGCCTGTCGATTCCGGCCGAGGCCGACTACGGCTCACTGAACCTTGCACAGGCGGTGCAGGTCATTGCCTACGAATGGCGCCAGGCCCTGGGCGGCTATGCGGTGCAGCCGCGCACCGCAGATGCCGCGCTGGCCGATGGCACGGCCGTGCAGGGTGTGCTGGACCACTGGCAGCGCACGCTGGAGCAGATCGGTTTCCTCAACCCCGCCGCGCCGAAAAAGCTGATGCCACGCTTTAACCAGCTACTGAATCGCGCGCAGCTGACGCAGGAAGAGGTACACATCCTGCGCGGCATAGCCCGCATGGTCGATGGCCGGGGCGAACGCAACTGAGCGCGACTGAGCGCAATTCAAGACCGCTGGGTACACTGAAGCGGCCTCAAGGAAACCCCATGTTCAGCCGCCTGCGTGAAGACATTGCCTGCATCCGCGAACGCGACCCCGCCGCGCGTTCAACGTGGGAAGTGCTGACCTGCTACCCGGGCCTGCACGCGCTGGTGCTGCACCGCAGGGCGCACTGGTTCTGGCAGCGCGGCTGGCTGTGGCTGGGGCGCTTCACCTCGCACATTGGGCGCTTCCTGACGGGCATCGAAATCCACCCCGGCGCCACCATCGGCCGCCGCGTCTTCATCGACCACGGCATGGGCGTGGTGGTGGGCGAGACGGCCGAGATCGGTGACGAATGCACCATCTACCAAGGCGTGACGCTGGGCGGCACCTCGCTTGCCAAGGGCGCCAAGCGGCACCCGACGCTGGGCCGGGGCGTCATCGTCAGCGCCGGCGCCAAGGTGCTGGGTGGCTTCACGGTGGGCGACGGCGCGCGCGTAGGCGGCAATGCCGTTCTGCTGCAGGCCGTGCCGGCTGGCGCCACGGCGGTGGGCATCCCGGCGCGCATCGTCGTCAAGAGCGCCGACGCGCAGCGCGAGGAAACGGCCGCCAAGATGGGCTTCTCGGCCTACGGCGTCACGCAGGGCGACGACCCGGTAGCGCAAGCCATGAAAGGGCTGATCGACAACGCCTCGGGCCACGAGCACCAGATCGCGCTGCTGTGGCAGGCGGTCGAAAAGCTGTCTTCGCGTTCACGCGAGTTGCCAGTGGGCGACTGCGTGCCGCACGACGCGCAGACGACGGAAGCGTTTGATGCGGATCGGTTGAATCGGCTGGTGAAGTAGCGCGGCAATTTGAGTTGGGTAGCGCGTCTCGTCGCGTCCCGAAGCGCTGATGCCCACCCGGGCCCGCCACTGGCGCCGCAGGCTCAAGCCCGCGCTTTCAACCCACCCGCGAACGCAGCGCTGATTTCGGCCTGAACGCCTTGCACACCGCCTCATCCGTCTCGATGTACGGCCCGCCGATCAAGTCGATGCAATAAGGCACGGCGGCAAAGATGCCGTGCGCCGATGGCAACCCCTGCAAGGTCTCGGCAATCGCCTTCGGCTGCCCCGGCAAGTTGATGATCAAAGTACTGCCACGGATCACCGCAACCTGCCGCGACAGGATTGCGGTGGCGACGAAGTTGAGCGAGATCTGCCGCATCTGCTCGCCAAAACCTGGCATCACCTTGTGCGCCACGGCCAGCGTGGCTTCGGGTGTGACGTCGCGCGGCGCGGGCCCGGTGCCGCCGGTGGTGAGCACCAGGTGGCAGTACACTTTATCCGTTAGCTCGCAGAGCGCGGCGCTGATCCCGGCCTGCTCATCGGGGATCAAGCGTTGATGCCATTCGATCGGGTTGCGCAGCGCGCGGCCGAGCCAGTCCTTCAGCGCCGGAATGCCCTTGTCTTCATAGACGCCGGTGGAAGCGCGGTCGCTGACCGACACCAAGCCGATGCGCACGAGGTCGAAGCGGTTGTTCATGGTCAAGGCTCGGAAGTCGAAGGTTAGAGCAGTGGTTTGATGAACTGGAACAGGTCGCGGTGGCTGCGCGGCTGGCGGCCGTCAGTCGCCAGGCTGGCCGTATCGCGCCGCGCCGCGCGCACCAGGCTGCGCAGCTGCTGGCTGTCGGTGTCGGCGTGTTCCAGCATCCAGCGCGTGAGCGCGTCGTCGTGCGCAATCAGCTCGGCGCGCCAGCGTTCGGCTTCGTGCAGGGCCAGCGTGTCCTTGGCGCTGCCCAGCTTGAAGGCAGCGACGGCTTCGCGCAGCGCTTCTTCGTCGGCGCTGCGCATCAGCTTGCCCACGTACTGCATCTGGCGGCGCCTGCCTTCGAAGCTCTTGGTGCGGCGAAACTGGTCGATGGCGTCGCGCAACGTGTCGGGCATGTCGATGGCGGCCAGGCGGTTGTTCGACAGTTCGGAGACTGCCACGCCCAGCACCTGCAAGTCTTGCGACTGCTGCTTCAGGCGCGTCTTGCTCGGGCGCGTGGGTTCGCCCGCTTCGTCGAAAGCGAGCGGTTCGCCGTAGTGGATATCGATGCCGCGGTGCGGTGCCGCTCTGCGGGCCATGGTGGGTGGCCTTGGGGGGAAGGCGTTGGGGGTGGGCCGTTATCATAAGTGCGCACTCCTGCCTGCCTGCCGCCCCTTCACTGATGAGCATTTCTTCCAGCGCCCAGCGCCCTGACAGCGGCTTTGCCTACCGCAAGGAACAGTTCCAGCAGATCGTCGAGGACACGCTCGTGCTCGCGCGGCAGCTCGGCGCCAGCGACGCCGGCGCTGAGGTGTCCGAAGGCGTGGGGCTGTCGGTGTCGGTGCGCAAGGGTGAGCTGGAAAACGTCGAACGCAACCGCGACAAGTCGCTTGGCGTCAGCGTCTATCTGGGCCAGCGCCGCGGTAACGCCAGCACCTCGGACTTTTCGGTGGCTGCGCTGCGCCAGACGGTGCAGGCTGCTTACGACATCGCGCGCTTCACGGCTGAAGACCCGGCTGCCGGCCTGCCCGATGCCGCCGACCTGGCCACGCCTGCCGAGGTGGCGCGCGACCTCGATCTCTTTTACCCATGGGCTGTGGACGCTGCTGCGGCCGCCGAATTGGCGCGCCGCTGCGAAGACGCCGCGATGGCGGTGGACCGCCGCATCACCAACTCGGAAGGCGCCGGCGTGTCGGCGCAGCAGGCGCATTTTTGGGCCGGCAACTCGCGCGGCTTTCGCGGCGGTTATGCGAGTTCACGGCACTACGTGTCGGTGTCGCCGATTGCGGGCAAGGGCCGTGACATGCAGCGCGACGGCTGGTACACGTCGATGCGCGACGCGGCCGACCTGGCCTCACCCGAAGCCGTGGGCCGCTACGCCGCAGAACGCGCGCTGGCGCGGCTGAAGTCGCGCCGCGTCGCTACCGGCAAGGTGCGCGTGCTCTTCGAGTCCACCGTCGCCGCCGGCCTGCTGGGCGCCTATGTGCAGGCCACCTCGGGCGGTGCGCTGTACCGCAAGGCAAGTTTCCTGCTCGACTGCCTGGGCCAGCCGGTACTGGCCCCGCACATCGACATCGCTGAAGACCCGCACCAGCGCAAGGGCAAGGGCAGCGCGCCGTTTGACGACGAAGGGGTGCGCACGCAGGCGCGCCGCATCGTCGATGCCGGTGTGGTGCAGAGTTATTTCCTGTCGAGTTACTCGGCGCGCAAGCTCGGCATGAAGACGACCGGTCACGCCGGGGGTTCGCAAAACCTGAGCATGACCAGCCGCCGCACCAGGCCCGGCGACACGCTGGACAAGATGCTGGCCAAACTGGGCCGCGGCCTCTTCGTCACCGAGCTGATGGGGCAGGGCGTGAACTACGTGACTGGCGACTATTCGCGTGGCGCGGCGGGCTTCTGGGTCGAAGGCGGGCGCATCGTGCATCCGGTGCATGAGGTCACCATTGCAGGCCACCTGCGCCAGATGTTCAAGGACATCGTGGCCGTGGGTGCCGACACCTACACGCAGGGCAGCAAGACGGTGGGCTCGGTGCTGGTGTCGCGCATGAAACTGGCCGGAGCCTGAGCGGGCAGCCTGAGCGCATCGGGCATACCCTGACTTCAGAGGGCTGTTGGCTGCGTTGAGCAGACTGCGGCTGACTCGATTTTTCATTGCCATCACAAGAGCGGTTTCGAGCGGGTAAACCCGCCTGAATCGGGTCTTTGCGGACTTCTAGAATTCCGCGCCTTTACCCCTCAATCACCTCTGATCCTGACTGGAGAAATCAATGGAACGTCGTTCCTTCGTACATGGCGCCGGCTTGGCAGGCGTGCTCGCTGCTGGCGTGGCACCGGCCATCGTGCATGCCCAGGCCGCCATCCGCTGGCGCCTGACATCGTCATTCCCCAAGTCGTTGGACACGATCTACGGTGCGGCCGAGACCTTGTCCAAGAAGGTCAAGGACATGAGCGGTGGCAAGTTCGAGATTTCGGTGCATGCCGCCGGTGAACTCGTGCCTTCGCCCGGCCTGGTGGACGCGGTGCAAAACGGCACCGTCGAAATGGGCCACACCGCGCCCTACTACTACTTCGGCAAGAACGACGCCTTCGCGCTGGGCTGCGCCATTCCCTTCGGCCTCAACAGCCGCCAGATGACGGCCTGGCAATACGACGGCAATGGCCTGAAGCTGATGCGCGAGTTCTATGCAGGCTACGGCTTCATCAGTTTCCCGATGGGCAATACCGGCGCGCAGATGGGCGGCTGGTACCGCAAGGAAATCAAGACCGTGGCCGACATGAAGGGCCTGAAGTTCCGCGTCGGCGGTTTCGCCGGCAAGGTGACGTCGCGCCTGGGCACGGTGTCGCAGAACATCCCCGGCGGCGAGATCTACCAGGCGCTGGAAAAAGGCACCATCGACGCGGCCGAGTGGGTCGGCCCCTATGACGACCAGAAGCTCGGCTTCAACAAAGTGGCGCCGATCTACCACTACCCGGGCTGGTGGGAAGGTGGCCCGCAGCTTGACCTGTACGTCAACCAGAAGGCCTACGACGGCCTG
>JANNGN010000293.1:0-2609 GCA_031403895.1 Rubrivivax sp.
GGTGTGCAGCCTGCCAGTGCGCCAGTTGCGCACAGGCCTGGTCGATCACCCAGGCGGTCAGCGCCCCGATGTGGCCGCTCTCCTCGGCCAATGCGATGAACACCGCCGGGCTGTTGACGCCGCGCTCGGGGTGCGTCCAGCGCGCCAATGCCTCGAAGCCGATCAGCTGGTACGGCTTGAGCCTGAACAGGGGCTGGTAAACCAGCGTCAGCTGGCCCTCGCCGATGGCGTGGCGCAGGTCGGTTTCGAGCTTGAGTTTTTCGGCCACACGCTCGTGCATGCCTTGATTGAACAGGGCCACGCTGCGGCTGCCGTCGGCCTTGGCTTCGTACATCGCCAGGTCGGCGTCGCGCAGCACTTCTTCGGCGCTGCGGTAACCCAGGTCACTGAAGGTGATGCCGATGCTGGCCACCGGAACGACCTCGGTGCCGCTGATCATCATTGGCGCCGACAGCACCTGCTGCAGCCGCCGCGCAAGTGCCATCGCGGGCTCAGGCTCCTGCACGTGTTCCAGCAGCACCGCGAACTCGTCACCGCCCAGCCGCGCCACCAGGTCGCCCGGCCGCACCGCGCCGGCCAGCCGGCGCGCCACTTCGCACAGCAGCGCATTGCCAGCCTGGTGGCCCAGGCTGTCGTTGACGAGCTTGAAACGGTCGAGGTCCATGAACATCACCGCGAAGCCCTGCGCCGCATCGGTGCTGTTGCGTTCGACGGCAGCGCTGAGTCGTTGATTGAAGCAGTTGCGGTTGGCCAGGTCGGTCAGGCCGTCGTGGAAGGCGACGTGGTGCAGCCGGTCTTCGGCCAGTCGCCGCGACGTGATGTCGTGCAGCTGGTAGATCAGGCCACTGCGCTCGGTACCGGGGTCGATGAAGCGGCCGCAATGCAGAGAGACCCAGGTGCCGTGGCCGCTGGCGTCGCGGCAGCGCAGTTCCATCGAGAACGCCTCGCCGACGCCGCCGGCCACGGCCTCGGCGCGGCGTTGGAAGAGCACGGCATCGCCCGGATGCAGCAGGTCGTCGAAGGGCTGCTGCAGCAGCGCTTCGCTGCTCCGTCCCAGCAGCGCGCACAGCGCCTGGTTGAGCTGGGCAACCCTGCCGTCGTGGCCGACGATGGCCATGCCGATGGCGGCGTGGGTGAACGCTGCGGTGAAGCGCTGCTGGTTCAGCGCCGCCTCGTGCTCGGCCTCGGCGACGCGCGCTTCCTGGGCCTGGAAGTCGGCCTCATGGCGCCGGATCGAAACGTGCACCAGCGCCACCACGGCCACGGTGACGCCGGCAGCCACCGCGAACACGGCGGGCCCGAACTGGCGCGCATTCATCGCCAGCACACCCGCAATGGCCGCCGACAGCAGGTAGATGGCACCCACCCAGCCATAGCCCTGGATCCAGTCGCGCAAGGACAGGCGTCGTCTGTTCTTGGCTGAGCCCACCGCGAGCAGCGGCAGCGTCGTGCCGGCGAAGTAGGGCAACGCCACGGCGCACAGCACCGCAAAGCCGGCGATGCCGGGTGTCCAGCCGGCGGACAGCAGCGAGCGCTGTGCGGCGTCTGCGCCCAGGCCGCACAGCGTCATCGCCAGCGTGGCGGTGGCCGGCGTGCTGACGCGGCTGGTCAGCCGCTTGGTGGTTCGCAGCCCCCCCACCAGGCCCTCGGCGCCGGCAGCCAGCGCGGCGGCCGGCGCGCCGTGCAGCGCGAGCAGCCCGAAGACGAAGATGTCGCCCACGCCGATGGAGTACTTGGTGCGCGGGATGTGCACCGGAAAGAGTGCCGCCACGGCGACGAATCCGACACCTGCGCTCACCTGCATCAGCGACGCCACGGGCAGCGCGGCCAGTTGCCAAAGCGCCCAGGCAGCTGACACCAAGCCCGCGCCTGCCAACACCAGCCACAGGCTGGTTGCGGCTGCGTTGTAGTCGAACAGGTGGCGCCTGGCAAAGCGCGCCCACGGGCCACCGGGCACGCTCGGCGCCGTGGGCAGTGGGGCGTCGGGCCGGTAGGTCATCGCTCGGTTATCGGCAGGCTGCAGTCCGACTCAAGTCAGGGCCTTCAGGGCCTTCAGGGCAACTCGTCCGCAGCGTGCGGATGACTGAAGACCGGGCCCCAGGGTCAGCCTGGCGGCGCAAGCCGCCGCGCGCCACGCCGTCGAGCGCCCGACACCGGCTGCGCGGCCTGGCACTTCAAGGCTCGCCGAGCAGGCTCGAGTCGTTGGCCGATGTCGGGTTGGGTTGGCCGCTCTCGCTCATGATGAAGCCTTCACTCATGATGAAACCTTCGCTCATGATGAAGCCCTCGCTCATGATGAAACCTTCACTCATGATGAAGCCCTCGCTCATGATGAAGCCTTCGCTCATGATGAAACCTTCACTCATGATGAAGCCCTGGGTCAGGGTGGTTCCGCTGCCGGCGTTGAGCCAGTTGCTGAGCGTGGCGGCCGGGATGAAGGCGCCGGTGCGGCCGATCCAGGAATTGCTGCCCGCCAGCGACGTGGCTTGCACCACGCCCGAGGTCACCAGTTGCTGGCTGGATGCGGGCGCGCTGGTGATGGCCTTGACGAAGGTGTGGGCCGGTACGCCAAGGCCTGCGGGCCAGTAGCTCACGGTCTGGCGCCTGGC
>JANNGN010000294.1:0-2146 GCA_031403895.1 Rubrivivax sp.
GGCCGACGACCTGCTGGTCGACCTGCTGTTTGCCGCCAACGGCGAAACATTCGAGACCCTGCAACCCTTTGTGCGCGAGTTGCAAATCGAAGGTGTGACGGTGAAGTTGCTGAACATCGAAGGTTTGCTGAGATCCAAAACGGACTATCGCGAAAAAGACATTCTGGACAAGTCGGTATTGCGCAAGCTGCGTGACCAGCTTTAGTCAGGGCTTGACATGGCGCGTCTTGCCGAGCGGCTCGAGCGCAGAATCGGGCCCAACCGACTACCCATCGAGGCGATCCATGTCTGACACCTTGCACGCGCTGGCCGCGCTCGTCGTCAAAGAGCAAGTCTCGCTCGCCGGCCTGCCCGCCGCGGCGCGGACGCTGGCGCTGGCCATCGCGCATGCCACGCTGCCGCCGGGCACCGTGCTCAACGAGCGCGAGGTCAACGAGGCGCTGAAGGCCGCGCTCGCCGGCCCCGCCTGCTGGCTCGCCACCGACCATGTCGAATTGCGCCGCTGGCTGGTCGATGCCGGCTGGCTGGTCCGCGACGGCTTCGGCCGCGAATACCGCGCCTTGCCGCATTCGGAGCTGCGCGCCGAGTTGCAGCCTGTGGCACGCACGCTGGTCACGATCGACCTGAAGAGCTGGGTGGCCGCCGAGCGACAGCGCAAGCGCAACGAGCGCAATGCTCGGCACAAGGAGTGGCTGGCGCGGCAGAGTGGGGCGGCGGCCAGGGTTTGATGCGCGGCCGGGGCCATCGCTGCGGGGGGCTGCGCAATGAGCGCCAACGGTCTCGCACCGAGGACCGGCAACGAGGAGCGCACCATGGACCACCGCAGAGATCCCGGCGCGGCTTGACGCGCCGCGAGTTGCTCGTCGCCACCGGCGCGCTCGCCAGCACGATGCCGGTGCTGTCGCAGCCGGCCGCCTGGCCGAGCGAGCGACCGATCCGCCTCGTCGTGCCCTTTTCATCCGGCGGCTCCACCGACATCATCGCGCGGCTCATCGCCGACGAGTTGCGCCCGCGCCTGAACCAGACGGTTGTCGTCGAGAACCGCCCGGGCGCCGGCTCCACGCTCGGCACCGGCCAGGTGGCCAAGCGGCGCCCGACGGATATACGCTGCTGGTGTCGGTGATCAGCGCGATGTCGGTGGCGCCCACGCTGTACAAGGGCCGCATCGACTGGGACCCCGACAAGAGCTTCGCCCATATCGCCGATATCTGCGCACGCCCTATGCGCTGATGGCGACCAAGGCAGCGCCGTTCGGCAGCGTGACCGAGCTGGTGGCGGCGGCGAGGAAGGGCGGCGCGCCGCTCAGTTATGCCACCTCGGGCATCGGCTCGATACCGCACCTGGTGATGATCCGCTTCGCCAAGGCCGCGGGGATCGAGCTCACGCGCGGCGACGCGGTCATGCAGGTGCAGCACCGCGGGCGGGGCGTCTTGGCCAGTTCCCTGTTCGTGGCTTTCGGGAAGGCGTAGCGCAGGCCTTCGACCAGTTGAAACAGCGACAGGTCGGCATAACTCAGCCTGCCGCCCACCAGATGCCGCGAACCGGCTGGGTTGCGCACCACGATGCTTTCGAACCACTGCAAGTACTTGGGCATGCGGGCGCTGCAGAACTCCGTGGCACGACGCAGCGCTTCGGGCTTCTGGACTTCGTAGTACAGACCGGTGCCCACCGGATGATGGGTGTCGTGCGCTTTGTTCACCATGTCGGCGATGGTCAACTGGATCTGCTGCGTCCAGACGCGTGCACGCTCGCTGCGGGCCACCAGCTTCAGTTGCGGCGCGACGTAATGCAGGATGGCGGCGGTTTTCCCGATCAATGCATTACCGTCCTTCAAGAAGGGCGGCGCGAATGGTGGCTGCGTCTGCGTACGGTCTTGCAGATGGTGCAGCATGGCCTGCACGCCAAGACCTGCGCCTTGCGCGCCGCGCGCCACATCAGCTGCGCGCCACCTCCGCCTCCGAGCCTGAACGCCAGATAAAGCGCTGATGCCGCGGCGACGACAGCGCGACCCTCGCGCCCTTCGCGCTTCAAGGTGGGCACTGCCAGAGTAATGCAATTGCATTACCATTGCCTGATCCACTCACGGAGTCCGCCATGACCCAGTCGCGCGGCTGAGTGCCGCCGTCGCGCTTCTGATCTGGATCGG
>JANNGN010000295.1:0-5215 GCA_031403895.1 Rubrivivax sp.
CTCGTCATCCAACAATGCTTTGCATATCGAATCAGTGAGTGCCTGCCAACCAAGTTTGGTGTGGATGCCAGCCTGGCCGTCTTCGACCGTCAGCGAAGTGTTCAGCAGCAGCACGCCCCGCTCGGCCCAGGGCAGCAGCGATCCGCTACGGGGCGGCGCCAGCGCCAGGTCGCGTTGCAGTTCCTTGAATATGTTGCGCAGGCTCGGCGGCAGTTGCTGGCCGTCCGGCACCGAGAAGGCAAGCCCCTCGGCCTGCCCAGGCCCGTGATACGGGTCCTGGCCCAAAATCAGCACCTTGGTGGCGGCCAGCGGCGTGACTTCAAGCGCGCGGAAAACCTGCGCCGGGTAAACCGTGGCGCCGGCTTCGACACGGGCGTTCACTGCGGCCAGCGTGGCCCGCCCGGACTCGCTCTCGCCCCACCGCCGCAACAGCGGCCGCCAATCCGACGAGACGCGGTCCAGCTGCGCCCGCAGCGGCGCGGCCAAGCGATTCAAGCGAAGAGTTCCGCCAGCGCCGCGCCGGGGTCGGGCGCGCGCATGAAGGCCTCGCCGACCAGAAAGGCGTTGACGCCAGCGCTGCGCATCCGCAGCACATCGGCACGGTTCAGGATGCCGGACTCGGTGACCAGCAACCGGTCTGCAGGCACCTGAGCCATCAGTCCAAGCGTGGTTTCAAGCCTGACTTCGAAGGTCTTGAGGTTGCGGTTGTTGATGCCCAGCAGCGACGTCTTGAGGCGCAGCGCGCGCGCCAGCTCCGCGCCGTCATGCACCTCCACCAGCACGCCCATGTTCAGCGCATGGGCGCAGGCTTCCAGATCGGCCATGCGCGCGTCGTCCAGGCAGGCGACGATGAGCAGGATGCAGTCTGCCCCCAGCGCACGCGCTTCCACCACCTGGTACTCATCGACCATGAAGTCCTTGCGCAGCACCGGCAATGCGCACGCCGCACGCGCCTGCTGCAGGAAAGCTGCCGAACCCTGGAAGAAACGCTCGTCGGTGAGCACGCTCAAACAGGCAGCACCGCCTGCGGCATAACTGGCAGCGATTTCGGCCGGGACAAAGTGTTCACGCAACACACCCTTGCTCGGGCTGGCCTTCTTGACCTCGGCGATGACGGCCGCGCTGCCGGCTGCCATGCGTGTGCGGAGTGCGGCTTCAAAGTCGCGCACATCGCGCCGCGCTTCAGCCTCTGCGCGCCAGCTCGCCGAACTGCGCAGCGCCTTGGCCGCCGCGAGCTCTTCATGCTTGACGGCGACGATGCGCTGCAGGATGTCGCCCATCATGTTGCCCATCACGCAGCCCGGAAGCGGTTGCTGACGCTCACGAACTGGCTCAGTTTGGCCACCGCCTTGCCCGATGCCACGGCTTCGCGTGCATGCTTGACGCCTTCAGTCACGGAGCCCGCCACACCCGCGCAGTACAACGCCGCGCCGGCGTTGAGCAGCACCACGTCGCGCACGGGGCCGTCTTCATTGGCCAGCGCGCGCTGGATGCACAACACCGACTCTTCCTTGTTCGCCACCTTCAGCACGCGTGAGTCGTACACCGGCAGCCCGAAGTCGCTGGGGTGCACCACGTATTCGCGCACCTCGCCGCCCTTCAACTCACCCACCGCCGACTCACCCGACAGCGACAACTCGTCCATGCCATTCATGCCGTACACCACCATCACGTGCTCGCTGCCCAGGCGCTGCAAGACACGCACCAGGATGCCCACCAGGTCGGGATGGAAGACGCCCAGCAACTGGTTCGGTGCGCCAGCCGGGTTGGTCAGCGGGCCCAGGATGTTGAAGAGCGTGCGCACGCCCAGTTCCTTGCGCACGGGGGCGGCGTGTTTCATCGCCGCGTGGTGGTTGGGCGCGAACATGTAGGCCACACCCGTCTCTTCCAGGCACGTGGCCACCTGTTCTGGCGTCAGCATGATGTTGGCGCCTAGAGCTTCCATCACGTCGGCCGAGCCGCTGGTGGACGAGACACTGCGCCCCGCGTGTTTGGCCACCCGCGCGCCCGCCGCCGCAGCCACGAAGACCGACGCCGTGCTGATGTTGAAAGTGTGCGAGCTGTCGCCGCCCGTGCCCACGATGTCCACCAGGTGCGTGCGGTCGGCCACCGTTACTGGCGTGGCGAATTCGCGCATCACTTGGGCCGCAGCGGCGATCTCCCCCACGGTCTCTTTCTTCACGCGCAAGCCCATGCACAGCGCGGCGATCATCACCGGCGACATCTCGCCGCTCATGATGCGGCGCATCAGCGCCAGCATCTCGTCGTGGAAAATCTCGCGGTGCTCGATGACACGCGTCAGCGCTTCGGTATTGGTGATGCTCATCAGGTTCTCCTACAGGGTCGCTCGCAGAATGGCCACTGCGCGTTGCACATCGTCGGCGCTCACGTCCAGGTGGGTGACGAAGCGCAGGCGGTACAGGCCCGTACACAGCACACCCGCTGCGCGCAGACGGTCCACAACACCGGCAGCTTTTTCTGGCGCGAGGTCAACAAAGAGGATGTTGGTTTGCGGCGGCTGCACTGTCACCCCGCTCAACCCCTGCAGCCCTCCGGCCAGGGCGCGGGCGTTGGCGTGGTCAACGGCCAGGCGATCCACATGATGGTCCAGCGCATGCAATGCCGCCGCCGCCAGCACACCGGCCTGGCGCATGCCACCGCCGAGCATCTTGCGGATGCGGTGCGCCCGGTTGATCAGTTCACGCGAGCCCACCAGTGCCGAGCCCACCGGCGCGCCCAGCCCTTTGCTGAAGCACACCGACACGCTGTCGAAGTGCTTCGCGATTTGCTGCGCGGCGTCCTTCGCAGGCGCGGCACTGGCCACTGCCGCGTTGAAGAGCCGCGCGCCGTCCAGGTGTGTGGCCAGGCCACGTCGCCGCGCCAGTGCGGTCGCGGCCTTGATGTAGTCCAGCGGCAGCACCTGGCCGCCCCAGGTGTTCTCCAGCGCCAGCAGCCGCGTGATCGCAAAGTGCGCGTCGTCGGGCTTGATGGCGGCTTCGATGTCGGCGAGCAGGATCGACCCGTCGGACTGGTTCGGCAGCGGCTGCGGCTGAATGCTGCCAAGCACTGCGGCGCCACCGCCTTCCCAGCGGTAGGTGTGTGCCATCTGGCCGACGATGTATTCGTCACCGCGCTGGCAGTGCGCCATCAGCGCGCACAGGTTGCTCTGCGTGCCGGTGGGCACAAAGAGCGCCGCTTCCTTGCCCAGCATGTTGGCGATGCGCTCCTGCAGCGCATTGACGGTTGGGTCATCGCCGAAGACATCATCCCCAAGCTGAGCGGCGGCCATGGCGGCGCGCATGGCGGGTGTGGGGCGCGTGACGGTGTCACTGCGCAAGTCGATCAAGGTGGCCGTCATGCCCGCTCCAGAAAGTTCTTGAGCAACGCGTGCCCGTGTTCGCTGAGGATCGACTCGGGGTGGAACTGCACGCCCTCCACGGCCAACTCGCGGTGCCGCACGCCCATGATCTCGCCGTCCTCCGAGGTGGCTGTCACCATCAACTCCGCCGGCAGCGAAACCCGTTCGATGGCCAGCGAGTGGTAACGGATGACGCTGAACTGCTCGGGCAGGCCGCGAAACACGCCCTGCTGGTCGGTGCGGATGGTGCTGGCTTTGCCATGCATCTGCACCTGGGCCCGCACCACCTTGCCGCCGAGCGCCGCGCCGATGGCCTGGTGCCCCAGGCACACGCCCAGCAATGGCACCTTGCCGGCAAAGTGGCGGATGGTTTCGACGCAGATGCCGGCCTCGGCCGGTGAGCACGGGCCGGGCGACAGCACCAGGTGGTCGGGCGCCAATTCGGCAATGCCTTCGACCGTGATCTGGTCATTGCGGAACACACGCACGTCCTGCCCCAGTTCACCGAAGTACTGCACCAGGTTGAAGGTGAAGCTGTCGTAGTTGTCGATCATGAGCAGCATGATGTTCACTTGCCTTCAAATTCAATTTGAGACCCGCAGAGCCTGAGGCGCTTGGGTCGCCAGAGTCGCTGAATTCCCCTCGAGTACCCCGGGCTCTGTGCCTGCCCGTTGGGGTGCGGGCGGTGGGGTGGTCTGCGTGAAGTTGGTGGCTAGCGCCACCAGCACCCGGTGGGCGATATCCGCGACTTCGAGTCATGCTGCATGAGTCAATTATGCTGCCTCGTGGGGCCTCGTTCCTGCGCCGCGCAAAGCGATTCAGAAACCGGCAATCGTTCGGCCACGCGAGAATGAAAGCCTCGCTACTGCCGGCCAAGCCGCCCCGCGCCATGCCAGACCCACGCAATGCCAGTCAGCGCAAAAGCCTCCCAGGCGGCACGGAATCCAAAGTTCGCAAAGCCCACAAAGTCAACTCGGGCCCCAAGCGTGGCACTGCGCCCAAAGCAACCCAAGCGCCACGCCTGTCGCGCACCCGCCGCCCGGCCGAGCTGCCGGTGGCCGACTGGCAGGCCGCGCTGCGCCAACAGTTCGGCCGCGAGCAGGCGTTCGGGCTCGACAACCTGGGCGTCGCGCCGGTGTTCTCTGAATTCCGGGTCCACAATGCGGCCAGCGGCACGAGCTACCGCGTGGTCATCCGGGGCAGCGCGGCGGGTGACAACAGTTGCACCTGCCTGGACTACGCCACCAACCACCTGGGCACCTGCAAGCACATCGAATTCACGCTCGCCCGCTTGACCAGGCGCCGCGGTGGCAAGGCAGCGCTGGCCGCCGGCCACACGCCTGAACACAGCGAGATTCGGCTCGACCACGCCGGGGCGCGCCGTGTGCGCTTCCACCCTGGTAGCGCGTGCCAGCCCAAGTTGCTGGCGCTGGCCCGCACACTCTTCGATGCGGACCTCGGCTGGGCCTTGCCGGTCGAGCGCATCGACGGGCTACAGGGCCTGCTGCAGGCGGCGCAGAAAGCAGGCCATGAACTGCGTTGCGAAGACGCGGTGTGGCAATACACCGCGCAGTTGCGCGACACCGAGCAGCGCCGCCAGACGCTGGCTGACGCCTATCCCAAAGGCGCTGCCGACAAGGCGCTGGCCAAGCTGCTGAAGGTCAAGCTCTACCCCTACCAGGCCGAAGGTGCGCTCTTTGCCGTGCGTGCCGGCCGCGCGCTCATTGGCGACGAAATGGGCCTGGGCAAGACCGCGCAAGCCATTGCCGCAGCCGAGTTGCTGGCGCTGCACTTTGGCGTGCGGCGTGTGCTGGTGGTGTGCCCGACATCGCTCAAACACCAGTGGAAGAACGAGTT
>JANNGN010000296.1:0-2458 GCA_031403895.1 Rubrivivax sp.
GTGCCGCAGCCGGTTGAATTCTGGGACGTGCGCTTCACGCTGGGCAACCCGATCAGCGCCGAAGAGGCGCAGCAGGAGCTGGTGCACCGGCTGCGTGAATCCGTCAAGCTGCGGCTGATTGCCGAGGTGCCACTCGGTGCCTTCCTGTCCGGCGGCGTGGACTCCAGCGCCGTGGTGCAGGCCATGGCGGGTTTGTCAAATGAGCCGGTCAACACCTGCTCGATCGGCTTTGACGACCCGGCCTTCAACGAAAGCGACTTTGCGCAGAAGGTCGCCGACCGCTACCGCACCAACCACCGCTTGAACGTTGTCAAGAGCGACGACTTCGATCTCATCGACACCCTGGCCCGTCTGTACGACGAGCCCTATGCCGACAGCTCGGCCATTCCGACTTACCGCGTTTGCCAGTTGGCGCGCCAGCACGTCACGGTGGCGCTGTCGGGCGACGGCGGTGACGAGACCTTCGGTGGCTACCGCCGCTACCGCATGCACCTGATGGAAGAAAAGCTGCGCGGCGCCTTGCCCTCGGGCGTGCGCAGGCCGCTGTTCGGCCTGCTGGGCCGCGTCTATCCCAAGGCCGACTGGGCACCCCGCGTGCTCCGCGCCAAGACCACCTTCGAAGGCATGGCGCGCACTTCGGTCGAGGCTTACTTCCACTCCGTCAGCATCCTGCGCGGCCCCATGCGCCAGCAACTGTTCAGTGCCAAGCTGCGCCAGCAACTGGGCGGCTACAACGCGCAGCAGGTGTTTGAACACCATGCAGGCCGCGCCGACACTGACGACCCGCTGGCACTCATCCAGTACCTGGACATGAAGACTTACCTGGTGGGCGACATCAACACCAAGGTCGATCGTGCATCGATGGCGCATTCGCTCGAAGTGCGCGAGCCGCTGATGGACCACGAACTGATCGAGTGGCTGGCCACGCTGCCATCGTCGATGAAGATTCGCGGCCAGGAAGGCAAGTGGCTGCTGAAGAAGGCGATGGAGCCGCACCTGCCCCACGACGTGCTCTACCGGCCGAAGATGGGCTTCTCGGTGCCGTTGGCGCGCTGGTTTCGCGGGCCGTTGCGCCAGCGTGTGCAAGACGCCGTGCTGGGCGACCGCCTGGCCGAAACCGGCTGGTTCAACCGCAGCTACCTTCAGCACCTGGTGCAGGCGCATCAGTCAGGCGCCAGCGACTACAGCGCGCCGCTGTGGACCCTGCTCATGTTCGAAGCCTTCCTGCGCAACGTGGTGGACGCCGTGCCCCAGGCCGAAGCGGCGGCTGCTGAAGCACTGCCGGCATGAGCTTGCGCATTCTTCATGTGCTGGATCACTCGATCCCGATGCACAGCGGCTACACCTTTCGCACTGCGGCCATCCTGCGCGAACAGCGCAAGCTGGGCTGGCAGACCTTTCATCTCACCAGCCCCAAACACACCGCAGCCACGGCGCCCGAAGAAACCGTGGACGGCCTCTCCTTCTTTCGCACGCCAGCAGCCAGCGGCCCGCGCCTGCCGGGGTTGACCGAGTTGGCGCTGATGAAGGCCACGCAGACGCGATTGCTGGAAGTGGCGCAGCGTGTGCGCCCGCACCTGCTGCACGCCCATTCGCCGGTGCTCAACGCCCTGCCGGCGCTGCGTGTGGGCCGGCAGTTGGGCATCCCCGTGGTCTATGAAGTGCGGGCCTTCTGGGAAGACGCGGCGGTGGACCACGGCACCACGCACGAAGGCAGCATGCGCTACCGCCTGACGCGGCGGCTGGAAACACACGCATTGCGCCAGGCCCAGCATGTCTTCACCATCTGCGAAGGCCTGCGTGCCGACATCGTGGGGCGCGGCATTGCCGCCGCCAAGGTGACTGTGATTCCCAACGCGGTGGACATCGAATCCTTCACGCCCGGCGGCCAGCCCGACGCCGCGCTGAAGGCACAACTGGGTCTGGCCGGCGCCACGGTGATCGGTTTCATCGGCTCGTTCTATGCCTACGAAGGTCTTGATCTCTTGCTGGCTGCCTTGCCCACGCTGCTGAAACAACATGCCGACGTGCGCCTGTTGCTGGTCGGCGGTGGGCCGCAGGACGAGGCGCTCAAACGCCAGGCCGCCGCCATGGGCATGGCCGACAAGGTGGTGTTCACCGGCCGCGTGCCGCACGCCGAGGTGCAGCGCTACTACGACCTCATCGACGTGCTGGCCTACCCACGCCACTCGATGCGCCTGACCGAACTTGTGACCCCGCTCAAGCCGCTGGAAGCCAGGGCGCAGGGGCGCGTGCTGGTGGCCAGCGACGTGGGTGGGCACCGTGAACTCATCCGCCACGGCGAGACCGGTTTTCTCTTCAAGGCCGGCAGCGCGGACGCCCTGTCCGATGCCTTGGCCAGCTTGCTGGCGCAGCGCCAGAACTGGCCCGGCTTGCGCCAGGCCGGCCGCCGCTTTGTCGAAGCTGAACGCCACTGGTGCGGCTCGGTCGCCCGCTA
>JANNGN010000297.1:0-28925 GCA_031403895.1 Rubrivivax sp.
GCCGCGGTAAAGGTCAACGTCGCCACTGGTTCCCAGCACCTGCAGGTGCAGCGCCAGCAGATCTTTTTCGCCTTCAGATGCCACGCCGCGCAGCGTGCGCGACTCCTGGCCGGCAGTCACCGGCCCGGTCGCTCCGCGCACGGTGACACGGCCGCCAGCCGGGTTCGAGCTGGTGCTGTCGCGCGCCGGCAGGCTTGAGCATGCCGCCAGGCAGGCGACAATCAGAATCCCCTGCGCTGTCCTCACCACAGCGCTTGAAAGGCGCCGCACGGTGCGCGGCCGTGTGGTGGTGGTGGTTGGCATGGCGGACGTGGCGACGCGCAGGCTCAGCCGCGATCAACCGCCGCGTGCCCGGGCACCCAGGTCAGCGGATGGATCGACTCGTAGCCGAGCCAGCTCTCGATGTCGTTGGCGTCTTCCGCAGCGTGGCTGCCGAGCAAGCCGCTTGGCTGGGGCACACGGCGGTCTGCGTACACATCCGCATGGACGGACCGGGATGAACCTGCTGGGTCGGCGTTGTGCATGCTGAGTCCTGGTGCGTTGTGCGATCTGGTGACTTTGGCGCTTTGGCGCTGCGCTGGATGCAGTGTCGGCTTGAGCGGCTCAGGTGTCCGTCGGCCTGGGCGGCGTTGCGCCGTCGGACGCCGCCTACGGGGGCCTGGCCCCAGAGCTGCCCATGGCGGCCGGGCCGAGCGCGCCGTGTCCTACGGTCAGCAGGGCAGGGCGCCGACACGGCTGCGACGCGGCGCGCAGGACGATGCGGTTTGAGCTGCCGGAATTCGTTCGCGGTCTCGCGCGTCACGCCCGGTCGCCTTGCAGGAAACAGCGATGAATACCAACCCGACTGAATTCGCGAAGATTGGCCGCTGCAAAGGCAGCGCCGTGCTGCGGCCAGCCGCACAGTCTGCGGCGCTGTGTGTGACTGGACAGACTCCGCAGTCCAAGGCGCGCCCGTGAACCGCCCTCGGCCGCCGCTGGCCGATGCGTCATCGGCTTCTGCCCAACCCGCACCGTCAGCCGCGTGGCGGCCGTCCCGCAGTCTGTCGATTGCGCTCGCGATCGGCGCAGCGCTGCTGCTGTTGGCGGGCGTCGGCGAAGCCACCGGCTGGCCGTTCCTGCGCGGCCCGATCGAGCGCAGCGTGCAGCGCACGCTGGGCGTCAGCGTCAGCATCGAAGGCGACTTTCGGACGCGGCTGTTCTGGCAGCCCGGGCTGACGGCAGCGCGCCTGGTGGTGGGCCCGGCGGACGCCGTGGCCGCGCCGCACCTGCTGGCCGCAGACGCCGTGTCGCTGCGCTGGCGCTGGGGCGACGTGTGGCGCTTTCGGCAGGGCGCGGCACTTCACATCCGCTCGCTGCAGGCGCAACACATCGACGCCCACCTGCTGCGCAACGCAGACGGCCGCGCAAGCTGGCACCTGGGCGCGCCAGACACAGCGGCTGCAGCGACCACCGCGCCACGGCCTGCGCCCGTGGTGGAGCGGCTGCAGGTTCAGAGCGGCCGCTTGACGGTTGACGACAGGCCGCTGCAACTGCAACTGGTGGCCCTGCTGCAATCGCAAAAACCCGCCAGCGACGGGGCGCCGCCGGGCCTTGATGTGACGGCGCAAGGGCGCTACCGCGGTGCGCCGCTGAAGCTGCAGGCGCAGGCCGCTGCCGCGCTGCCGCTGCTGGCTGATCGCAAACTCGGCGAATCCGGCGACTCCAGCGCCGGCACGGATGCAGCGGCTCCGATGACGGGCTTGAGCGTGCAGGCGCAGGTGGCGCGCACACACCTCGTCTTCACCGGCGAAGCGGCGGCGCTGCTGTCGGCGTCGCGCTTGAAGGGCGCACTGCAGCTCAGCGGGCCCTCGCTCGCAGCAGTCGGGCAACCGCTGGGCCTGGTGCTGCCCGAGACCCCCGCCTTCAAGCTGCACGGCCGCATCGCGCATGAGGGCAGCATCTGGAGCCTGGTGGCCGAACGCGCCACCATCGGCAGCAGTGTGCTGGCGGGCGCCTTCAGCTACGACACCGCCGCCGTGCCAGCGCGCCTGAGTGGGCGCCTCACGGGCAGCCGCCTGGCGCTGCAGGACCTGGGCCCGGCCATCGGTGCCGACCAGCCGCCCGCGCGTGCCGGCCGCGTGCTGCCCGACCAGGCGCTGAACTTGCCATCGCTGGCAGCGATGGACGCCAACGTGCTGATCGACATCGGGCTGCTCGACCTGGGCACTGCCGCGCTGGCACCGCTGGGCCAGGTCCACACGCACCTGCGCCTGAAGCAGGGTGCGCTGCAGCTTGACGACTTGCAGGCCACGGTCGCCGGCGGCCGGGTCAGCGGGTCGAGCCGGCTCGATACGAAGCCCGCCGTGCCGCAGTGGACAGCGGCGCTGAAGTTCGCGGGGCTGGACGTGGCGGGTTGGGTTCAGGGCCTGCGCACGCCGGCCGGCGCGGCCGCTGCGGCGGCGTCTGCGGCGGCGTCTGTGGCGGGCACCGGCAAGCGCCCGGTCGCGGCCCTGAAGCGTGAGCGTCAAAGCGCGCTGCAGACACCCAAGGCGCCGGCACGGGCCTACCTGACGGGCGTGCTGGACGCCCGCCTCACGCTGCGTGGCCAAGGGCGCAGCGTGGCCGAGATCTTTGCCACGCTGAATGGCGAAACCCATGCCGTGGTGCGCGACGGCACCTTGTCGCACCTGCTCACCGAAGCGATCGGGCTCGACCTGGCGCAGGCGCTTGGCGTGGCGCTGCGCGGCGACCGGTCACTGCCGCTGCGCTGCGCGCGCCTGGACGCACCGGTGCGCCAGGGCGTGCTGGTGGCGCGACTCGCGGTGCTCGACAACGCCGACAGCACGCTGCGCCTGAGCGGCCAGGTCAACCTGCGCGACGAGACCTTGGCGCTGCGCATCGTGGCGCTGCCGAAGGACTTTTCGCCGCTGTCGCTGCGCGCGCCTGTCACGGTGGGCGGCACGCTCGCTGCGCCCGTGGTGTCCATCGACGCCAAACGCCTGGGCGTGCGCGCGCTGGCGGCGCTGGCACTGGCAGCCGTGGCACCGGCGGCGGCACTGATCCCGTTCATCGAAGCGGGCAGCCAACCCGCCACCGACCCCTGCCTGGCGGGCGCCGAACCGGCGGCTGCGCCGGCACGTCAGAAGCCGCCTACAGGCTGAACGGCGTTTGGCCGTCGGACAAGCCGGCAACGCGCGGGCACAGTGGGCCAGTCCTGCCGCCACCCGAGTCACCCGTGAACCCTGCATGCCCCTCGTTGCTGCCAAGCTGGCCGCGCCTTCGCCCATGACGCCCTTGCCGTCCAGCGACGCTGTGGCGCCTGCGGTCGCGCCGCCCACTGAAGGCGCCCGACCCGTGATGCCGGGCACCCAGCGCTTCGTCATCACCGGCGCCGCGCTGGCGTTGGGCATCGCGGCGCTGCACTTTGGCCGCGTGCTGCTGATGCCGCTGGCCTTTGCGGCGTTGCTGGCTTTCGTGCTGGACCCGGTGGTGTCGGTGCTGCGCCGCTGGCGCCTGCCGCATTCGCTGGCGGTGGCGCTGGTGATGACGTTGACGATGGCCACCCTGGGCGGCGCCGCCGTGCTGCTGGGCCAGCAGGTGGTGGTGCTCAGCCGCGACCTGCCGGCCTACCAGTCCACCATCCGCAACAAGCTGCGCGATCTGCGGCCCAACGCGGGCAGCAACCGCATCCTGAAAGACGCATCGCAGGTCATCGGCATGGTCGAGGGCGAGCTGAACAAAGCCCGCGACGAAGCCGCAGGCGTTGCGGTCGGCAAGGCTGGTGCGCCGGCCCGCGTGCAGGTGGAGCCTGCGCCGCTTTCGCCGCTGCGTGCCATCGTCAACGTCCTGACGCCCGTCGTGCTGCCGCTGGCGACGGCCGGCCTGGTGGCGGTGCTGGCGGTGTTTCTGCTGCTGCAGCGGCATGAGATGCGCGACCGCCTGGTGCGGCTGATCGGTGGTGACCTGCACCACATGGCAGACGTCATGAACGAAGCCGCCAACCGCGTCAGCCGCTACCTGGGCGCGCAGCTGCTCATCAATCTTGGCTATGGCGTGCCGATGGCACTGGGCCTGTGGCTGATCGGCGTGCCCGGTGCCGTGCTGTGGGGCGCTTTGTCAGGCGTGCTGCGTTTCGTGCCGTACCTGGGCCCGGCCGTGGCGGCGCTGTTCCCGCTGTTGCTGGCCTTTGCGGTGGACCCGGGCTGGACCATGATCCTGTGGACGCTGGCGCTGGTGCTGGTGATGGAACTCATCATCAACAACATCGTCGAGCCGCTCGCTTACGGCGGCAGCACTGGCGTGTCGCCCGTGGCGGTGGTGCTGTCGGCCGCCTTCTGGGCGCTGGTGTGGGGGCCGGTGGGCCTGGTGCTGGCGACGCCGCTGACGGTGTGCCTGCTGGTGCTGGGCCGCCACCTGGCGCCGCTGAAGTTCCTGGAGCTTTTGTTGAGCAGCGGACCGGTCTTCGACAAGCCGACGCAACTCTACCAGCGCCTCATCTCGGGCGACCAGGAAGAGGCCATCGAGCTGTGCCACCAGGAGGTCGCGCGCAGTTCGCTGCTGCGCTTTTACAGCGACAGCGCGGTGCCGATGTTGGCGCTGGCCGCCACACCCTCGTCACGGCTGGCCACGGCGGCACAGCGCCACCGGGTGGTCAGCGGGGTCAGCCGCGTGCTGGAGGACTTGCGTGCGGTACACCCTGAGCCCACGCCAGTGCCTGCGTCTGGGTCTGGGTCTGGGTCTGGGTCTGAATCCGAATCCGCGTTCGCCGCTGGCGACGCGCCCATCGCAGCCACCGTGCTGTGCATCGGTGCCCGCAACGAGATGGACACGCTGTCGGCCGAAATGCTGGCCCACACGCTGTCCAACGCCGGCTGCAGCGCCCGTGCGGTGCCGGCGCTGGCCGTCACCGCCGAGCGCATCGACGCGCTGGCGCTGGACGGCGTGGGCACCGTTTGCCTGTGCGCCTTCAGCGACACGCCGCAGGTCCACGCGCGTTTCGTGTGCCGCCGCCTGCGGCGCCGGATGCCGGCGCTGCGCGTGGTGCTGGCGGCCTGGGCAGCGCCAGCCGAATTGCTCTCGCCCGGCGCAGCGGCCGCGCTCGGCATCGACGCCGTGGCCACCACGCTGGCTGAGGCACAGGGCCGGCTGGTGCCAGTGGAAGCGGCCCTCGGCGGCGACCACGCGCCGGACCACGCGCCGGACCAAGCGCCGGGCCGCGCAGCGGACCACGCAGCGGACCACGCAGCGGACCACGCACCAGCCCTCGGAGAGACCGGCGCGGCGGCGCTCGAGCAGGTGAGCGCAAGCGCGGCGGCCGCTGACCTGGACGGCGCGCTGGCCACGCTGCGCAACATCCTGGCGCGCGCTGCGCAGCAGGCGGCCCAGGTCTTCAGCGTGCCGCTGGCGACGGCCACCTTTCAGACCCCGGCAATGGGCACGCTGCGATGCAGTGCGGGCTTGCCGCAGTGGGCAGTGCGAAAGCGCGCGCTGCCAGCGGCCGAGGGCGAGCCGACAGTCCACGGCCCAGACCCCTTGCTGGCCCATGTGCTGGCCACCGGCGAGCCGGTGGTGGTGCCCGACCTCGCCCGCGACCCCGCCTTTGCCGACGGGCCGGATGGGCCGGATGGGCATTTCGACGGCTTGAGCTTCTGCGCGGCGGCCCCGCTGCGCAGCGCCCGGCGCGAGGTCGTCGGCATGCTCGCGGTACACGACACGGTGGCCCGTCCGTTCACCGCCGACGACCTTGCACTGCTGGCCGAGATGGCCGACCGCCTGAGCACCAGCGTGGCGGCGGAAATCGGCTTGGAAGCCGCTTCGAAAGCAGCCTCGGAAGCCGCTGCGGAATCGGCTTTGGAACCCGCTGCCGAGTCTGCTTTTGCACAGGGCGCGCCGGCCGCCGCCGGCTGACGGTCTGGCGGGCGGTCCGGCGGTCCGGCGGTCTGGTGGGCAGGCGGAGCTGGGGGCCGGCGGCAAGCCCACGTCAGCGCCGTCCTACCGCCAGGCCCGGCCCGGTCCCGCATCGCACACAGGCTGCGCTGCCTACAGTGAGGTTCATCGCAGCAGTTCACGTTGCGAGCAAGGCGCCACCCCTACCCAAGGAACCCATCATGTTGCATTACGCCGTCGTCTTTTTGGTCATTGCGCTCATCGCGGCCGTGCTGGGCTTCGGCGGCATTGCGGCGGGTGCAGCCGGCATCGCCAAGATCTTGTTTGTGGTCTTCCTGGTGATGGCGGTGATTTCCTTCGTGTTTGGCCTGATGCGAAAAGGGTGAGTTCGGCTGCGGCCTGACCACCCTTGAGCGCCCTGCTTCACTCTTTCTTCCACCCACTCTTTGGAGATGCACTGATGAACCACCAAATGAACCCCGGCAATGGCCCTGAACTCGCAGCCGACCTGAGCGACCGCGCCGCCAACAAGGCAGACCAGGCGCTGCAAAGCACTCGGCGCATGGGCAGCGACGTTGCGCAGGCCGTGCAATCTGGCATTGATGGGCTGCGCGAGAGTGTGCCGTCGGCCATTTCGCGCGCCACCACCCAAGCCGAAGACCTGACCCGCCGCGGCATCGAGCGCGCGCGCCAGGCCAGCGCTGCGGTGCGTGACAAAGCCACGCGCGTCGGCGACCAGACGGTTGGCTACATCAAGGACGAGCCCGTCAAGGCGATGCTGGTCGCGGCTGCTGCGGGCGCCGTGGCAGCGCTGCTGATCGGCTGGTTGGGACGCTCGCGCAACGACCGGGTCTGACACCGCGAGACCTGAATCGGACGCGTCTCGACGGGTCTGATCGGGTCTTGACGGAACTGGACATCGCGTGAGGGGCCGGCCGGGTGGCCGGCCTGTTTTCCGCACGGGTTGTCGCCCTGTCTGCTGCCGTGGTTGCCACCCTGGTTGCCGTCGTGGCTGCCACCGATTCGCCGGCCGTCTTCAACGTCGTTCAACCGCCGCCAGCACATGATCCATCCCTTCTTCACCAAGTTGGTCACGCAGCCCGGGCTCTTTGCGGAGCATGCCGGTGCCTATGCAGAGCTGGCTGCGGCAGAAGCCCTGCAGCTGAGCGCGCGCTGGAAACGGCAACTGCTGCTGGCGCTGGTGGCGGCCCTGTGCGCTTTCCTGGGGCTCGGGCTCGCAGGCGTGGCCGCGTTGCTGGCTGCGGCCGTGCCGGTGGCATCGATGCCGGCACCCTGGGCGCTGTGGGCGCTGCCGGCGCTGCCGCTGGGTGCCGCAGCCGCCTGTGGTGTGATGTTGTGGCGCATGCAGTCGGTGGCAGCGTTTGCGCTGCTGCGCAGCCAGTTCGACGCCGATGCACGACTGCTTCACGAGGTGGCGCTGTGAGTGCGGCGGCTGACAGGCCGACCGCAGCCTCAGCGGCGTCCTTGGCCGCACCCGCACCCGCTGCGGCTGACGGGGCCGACGCCACGCCGGACTCGCGTCTGGCCCTGGCCCTGACACGTTTGCAAGCCTCGCGCGCCAAACTGCGCGCCGCCATGCTGCCGGCGCCGACCGAGCAGACCGCGTCGGCGGGCTTCAAGCTGCCACGCCGCTGGCGTGCGATGTGGCGCAGCTGGACGCGCAGCGGGCCGCTGGCCCTGGTGGCCGGCACCACGATGAGCGCCATGCAAAGCTGGTGGCGCCGCCAACCCTGGTACGCCACCACTGAACTGGCCGGCCGCGCCGTGCTGGCCGAAACCACGCCGCTGATCCGTCGCCACCCCGTCTGGGCGGTGGCGCTGGGCGTCGGCGTCGGCGCTGCGCTGGTGGCCGCGCGGCCCTGGCGCTGGCAGGCCGTGAACCGCCGCGTGCGCCCGCTCGGGCAACAGCTGGTGGGCTGGGCCTTGAGGCAACTGTCGCAGGTGCCGGTGCAGATGGCGCTGGCGGCCCTGCTGGCGCAGTTTGTGGGTCAACGCGCGCGTGACGGGGCTGCTGCCGACGGGCCGCCCACACCCACACCCACCCCCGCGCCAAAGCCATCCGCCGCGCCTGACGCCGACGCTGCGCCAGATGGTGTGCAAGCTGCTGGCGCCGGTTCGGCGCGCGACCGCGCCGCCGCCGTCCACTGACGGGGCAGCGCGGGGCTGTAGGACATCGCTCACGCGGTGGGCGCACACCGTCTGGCCGACAAGCGCAGGCACGCTGTCTAGAGTCAGGCTGTGCTCGCTGCTTCCTGATGCATCGAGCACCAGCCCCCCCTGTCGCAGCCGGACTCACGCCATGCCTTCACGCCACGCCTTCGCCCATGTGCTTGCCACCACGCTGATCGCCATCGCGGCAGCCGCGCTGCATCCGCTCCTTGGCTCCGTTTCGCTGCATGAAGGCCCGTCCCAAGGCGTGCAGGGCACGCCGGACGCAGCCGGCTACGGCAGCGGTTCGGGGCCTGTCGCGAAAGGCCGCTGAACGCACGCTGACCGTGGGCTGCGGCCGCAAGACAAGGCCGAATTCAGCGCTTCAACCACCCCATTCAGGAAGACTTCGCCATGACGACCTCATTGCAATGCCCGCCGGCATCGGCGCCGACGAACCTGCACCAGTCCGAATTGCGGCGCCACGTGGCCCAGTGCCGCGCCGGACGCGGGCCCTGGTTCAGTGCGGCGGCCTGGGGCGAGCGGCTGCACGGCGCGCTGGCGCCGCGCTTCCTCACCACTGTGTCGGCGGCGACAGCACTGCTGTGGCTGAGTTCCATCTGGCCATGACCGGGCGCGTGACGGCGGCGACATGGCCTTGACCGCCGCCCGCGCATCGCCATCGGCTGCGTCGGGCCTGGCGAACCCGGCACTGGCCTTGCCGGACCTGGCCACCGGTCGCGCGCTCGACCCCCCGATCCGCTCAGTGCTGTTCGGCGAAGAGCGTTTCGAGTCTCACGGCCGCAGCCTGGCGCTGGCGCACGACGCCGACGTGCGCGGTTCGCGCGGTGCCGGTTTCTTTCCGCGGCTGCAGGACAACCTGGCCACGCTGCACCGCGCACTGGCGGCGCTGCAAGCCAGCGCCGCACAGGGTCGCCACCTGTCGCCAGCGGCGCACTGGTTGCTGGACAACGCATCGCTGCTGGACGAGCAGCTCGGCGCCATCCGCCACGCCTTGCCGCGCAGTTTCTACCGCCAGTTGCCGGTGCTGCGCGGCGAGCCCCTGGCGGGCCTGCCGCGCGTGTATGGCGTGGCGTGGGCCTGGGTGGCGCACGCCGACAGCGGCTTTGACGTGCATCTGCTGCAGAGCTACCTGCGCGCTTACCAGTCCACGCGGCCGCTGACGCTGTCGGAACTGTGGGCGCTGCACACCACGCTGCGCGTGGTGCTGCTGGAAAACCTGCGCCGCATGGCCGAACGCACGGCAGCGCGCAACGCCGCGCGCGACGCCGCCCATGCCTGGGCCGACGGTGTGATGGCCGCCGGCGGCGAAGCGACCGGCGCATCGGCAGGGCCCGAAGCCGTGCTGCTGGCAGCGCTGGAGCAGCGCGGTGTCAGCGACACCTTTCTGCTCACGCTGTGGCAGCGGCTTGACCAGCCGCAGCTGGAAGATTCACCGCAGCACGCGCTGGGCCACTGGCTCGGCATGCGCATGGCCGACCCGGCGGCCGTGCTGACGCGGCTGCAGAACGAAGCCGCCGAAGACCAGCAGAGCATCCGCAATGCCATCACCACGCTGCGCGAGCTGGAGCGCACCGACTGGCAGGCCCTGGTGGCGCAGTGCAGCGCGGTGGTGGCGATCCTGGCGCGCTGCCCGCTGCATGCGGCCGAACACCCGGCGACTCAGGACGCCACGCTGCATGCGATTGAAAAGCTGGCGCGCGCCAGCGGCCTGGCCGAAGCCGACGTGGCGCACGAGGTACTGGCGCTGACCGCAACCGCAGACGCGGCCGATGACCCGCGCGGTGCCCCCGCACACTGGTGGCGCGGCGAGGGTGAAAACGAACTGCGCCGCCGCCTGCAGTTGCGCCCGCGCCGCCTGCCCCGGCGCGGCACACCGGCCTTCAGGCGCTGGGTCACGCCGCTGTACCTGAGCGGCGTCGCGCTGCTGACGGGCCTTGGCCTGTGGCTGCTGCTGCGTCACGCCGATGCAGCCGCGCCGCTGTGGCTGCTGGCACTGGCCGGCGTGCTGGCGGCAGGGCCGGCCAGCGAAGCCGTGGTGGCGGTGGTGAACCGGCTGATCAGCGAATCGGTGCCGCCGATGCAGCTGGCGCGGCTTGGCTTTGCGGCGGGCATCAGCGCAGAACACCGCTGCCTGGTCGTGATGCCGGTGATATTCAGTTCGCCAGCAGCGGTGTTTCCGCTGCTGGCACAACTGGAGCAGCACGCACTGTCCAACCCCGAGCGACACGCGCAGTTCGCGCTGCTGGGTGACTACGTCGATGCCGACACCCACACCCTGCCCGACGACGCCGCCGTGTTGCGCGCGGCGCACGACGGGGTGCAGGCGCTGAATGCGAAACATGCTGCCGCGCATGCCGCACTTGCAACAACGGCGGGTGCACCAGGTGCGCCAGATGCAGCAGGTGCGCCCGCCGTGCCGCGCTTCCTGCTGCTGCACCGCGAACGACGCTTCTGCGACAGCGAACAGCGCTGGATCGGCTGGGAACGCAAGCGCGGCAAGCTCGAACAGCTGGTGCGTGTACTGGTCGAGCCCGGCTACCGGCCCTTCATCGACCTGGGCGCGCTGTCCAGCCCGCTGGCCGGCACGCGCCACCTCGTCACGCTCGACGCCGACACCCACATGCCACCGGGCCGCCTGCGCGCGCTGGTGGGTGTGGCGGCGCACCCGCTGAACCAGCCGCGCTGGGACTCCGGGGTCGGCCGCATCGTCAGCGGCTACGGCATCCTGCAGCCGCGTCTTGAAGCGCCGCTGCCGGCGCCGGAAACCGCCACCGGCTACCACGCACTCTTCAACGGCCACTGCGGGATGGACCCGTACAGCGCCGCCAGTTCCGAGCTCTACCAGGACCTGTTTGGCGAAGGCAGCTTCACCGGCAAGGGCCTGCTCAACGTGCAGGCCGTACACAGCGCGCTGGCCTTGCGCCTGCCCGAAGGCCAGGTGCTGAGCCACGACCTGCTCGAAGGCTCGCTTGCGCGCTGCGCCGCCGTCAGCGAAGTCACGCTGGTCGAGGACGCACCCGACCACGCCGACGTCGCCGCTTCGCGCCTGCACCGCTGGACGCGCGGTGACTGGCAACTGCTGCCCTTCCTGGCTGGCGCCAAGCGGCTGCCGCTGGCCACCATCCACCGCTGGAAGATGCTGGACAACCTGCGCCGTTCGCTGGTGGCGCCAGCGGCGCTGGCGCTGTTGCTGCTGGCGCTGGCCAGCGACGTGCTGCCACTGGCCTGGGCGCTTGGGGTGGTGGCTGCGGCCTTCAGCGCCGGGCCGTTGATCGGTGCCGTGGCGGGCCTGGCGCCGAGCCGCGACGACATTGCCCTCGTGCGTTTCTACCGCGAAGCCGGCGCCGACCTGCTGCGCGCGGTGCTGCTGGCGGCCTGGCATCTGGCGCAACTGCTGCAACTGGCGCTGCTGTACGCCGACGCCACGCTGCGCGCGCTGTGGCGGCTGGCAGTGTCGCGCCGCCGCCTGCTGCAGTGGACCACGGCTGCCGCCGCGCAGGCAGCGGCCAGCAAGAAGCTCAGCGTGCTGCTGCGCCGGCACGCGCGCGTGCCGGTGGCAGCGGCGGGCATCGCGCTTGTTTTGCTGGCGCTGGCAGCGTGGGGTGCGCCGGTGCAGGCGGGCGCCGCAGCGACGCTGCTGCTGCTGTGGAGCCTGTCGGCCGTGTGGACCTGGCTTGCCAGCCAGCCGCGCCTGCGCAGCCGCCAGGCCAGCCTGGACGCGGCAGCGCTGGACTACGTACACGACCTCGCGCGCGACACCTGGCGCTTCTATGAACGCCACCTTGGGGCCGAGGACCAGCACCTGCCGCCCGACAACGTGCAGCGCCTGCCGCACACCATGGTCGCGCACCGCACATCGCCCACCAACATCGGCCTCTACCTGCTGGCAGCCACCTGCGCGCGCGAGCTCGACTTCATCGGCACGCTCGACCTCGCCGACCGCCTGGGTGCCACGCTGGACACTGTTGAGGGCCTGGCCAAGCACCAGGGCCACCTCTACAACTGGTACGACACGCGCACCGGCGCCGTGCTGCCACCGGCCTATGTGTCCACCGTCGATAGCGGCAACCTGGCAGCGTTCCTGCTGGTGGTGGCGCAGGCCTGCGAAGAGCTGGCGCAGCAGCCGGTGCCGCTGCGCGGCAGCACGCGGGTGCTGCAGCGCGCGCGCCAGCGGCCGCACGGCCTGCGCGCGCTGCTGGGTTCGATCGAATCGCTGCACGCCGTGGCGCAACTGCTGGAACGCGAGCCGGTGTGGCCGCCCGACGCGGACGAAGCGCTGCGCCTGCAGGCGCTGGTGCAGGCGTCGCGGCGCGAACTCGACACGCTCTCGCTTGGCCGTGACGGCGGCATGCCCGACGGCCCGCTGTGGATGCTGCAAGACCTGGTGGCGACCCTGCAGTCGCACCTGCGCGACACCGTCGAAGGGGCGGCTGCGGCCACGCCGCGGCTGCATGACCTGGCGCTGCGCGCGCGCCGCCTGGCCGCCGCGATGGACTTCAAACCGCTGTACGACCGCCGCCGCCGTTTGCTGCACATCGGCCTGCAGACCGAAAGCCAGCAGCTCGACCGCAATCACTACGACCTGCTGGCCAGCGAGGCGCGCTTGGCGAGCCTGGTCGCCATCGCCAAGGGCGATGTGCCGGCCGAACACTGGGGCGCGCTGGGCCGGCCCTTCTTCGGCCACGGTCGGCTGGCTGCGTTGCGCTCCTGGTCGGGTTCGATGTTCGAGTACCTGATGCCGGCGCTGGTGCTGCAAGAACCGCTGGGCAGCGCGCTGCAGCAGGCCTCTGCCAGCGCAGTCGATGAGCAGCGGCGCGAGGCGCTGGCGCACCACACGCCGTGGGGCATTTCGGAATCGGCCATCGCGGCGCAGGACCACACCCTGGCCTACCAGTACGGGCCGCAGGGCGTGGCGCGGCTGGCACTGCGCCGCACGCCCACTGACGAACGCGTGCTGGCACCCTATGCCAGCGCACTGGCACTGCTGGTGGCGCCGGCGGCGGCAGTGGCCAACCTGCGGGCGCTGGAAACGCTGGGCGCGCGGCGCGCCTTTGGCTTTGTCGAGTCGATCGACTACAGCCCGCAGCGCCAGACTGCGGGTGGCGTGCTCACCTTCGTCGAAACGCACATGGCGCACCACCAGGCCATGACGCTGGTGGCGGCCTGCGCGGTGTTGACAGGCGGCGCGCCGCAGGGCTGGGCGCGGCGCGAGCCCGGTCTGCGCGCGGTGGCCAGCCTGCTGCACGAAAGGGCGCCGCGCGAGACCTCGGTGCTGCGCGACCCGCCGGTGCTGCCGCGCCAGCGCCGGCCCCTGCGCGAGCCGCTGGTGCATGCCAGCGCGCCGCTGCAAGACGCACTGGCGCCGACGCACTGGCTGGGCAATGGGCGCTACGGGCTGGTGCTGCGCAGCAACGGCGCCGGCGCCAGCCAGTGGCAAGGCCAGGGCCTGACGCGCTGGCGCGACGACCTGCTGCGTGACGACCGCGGATCCTTCCTCTACCTGCGGCGAGAAACGGCGGGGTCCGACAGTGATGCCGATGCGGCCCTGGCCGCGCGCCACTCGGTCACCGCACACCCGGCCGCCGATGCGCATGCCCGCTATAGCTGCCGCATGCAGCCCGACCGCGTTGTCTTCGACTGCGAATGGCCCGACCTGCTGGTGCGCACGGCAGTCTGGGTGAGCCCTGAAGATGACTGCGAATTGCGCCAGGTCGAACTGACGAATAACGGTGAACTTCCGCTGACACTGACGCTCAGCTTTGCCACCGAGCCGACGCTGGCGCCGCAGCGTGCCGACGAAGCGCACCCGACGTTCTCGAACCTCTTTGTGCAGGCGAGCTGGGACGCCTCCGAGCGCGCCTTGTACCTGCGCCGCCGCCCGCGCCTGAGCACTGAGCGCGAAGTGCGTGCAGTTCACTTCCTGGCGCAGGCGCCGTCCGATGTCTCTGAAGTGCAACCCTGCGCCGACCGGCTGCGCTGGTTGGGCCGCTACGGCAGCCCGGCGCAACCGGTGGGCGACGCAGCGCCCGCGTGGTGGCCCGACGAGTCCGATGACGGGCCTGGCATGGGCGCCAAGTCGCCGCCAGATACACCGCAGAACACGCCGCTGAACACGCACCCAGGCACGCACCCAAACACGCACCCAGGCACGCATCCAATCACGCAGCCTGACCCGCAGTCCGCCGCGCTGCCGGGCCGCCTGCTCGACACCGGCCTGGACCCGATGGCCGTGATCTCGGTGCGCGTGCAGGTCGCACCGGGCACCACCGGCCGCCTGACTTTTGTCTCGGCCGCCGCTGCGACGCAGGACGAACTGGACGCACTGGTTGACAAGTACCGCCAGGCGCACCACGTCGAACGGGCTTCCAGCATGTCGCACACGATGGCGTCGATCCTGCTGCACGACACGCGGCTGGATGCCGATAGCTGGGCCGCGATGCTGCATCTGCAAACCTTGCTGTCGGCCGTGCCCACGCGCGAATTGCCAGGCGACCTGGTGCCGGCGGACCGCTGCGACAAGCGCCTGCTGTGGCGCCACGGCATTGGCGGCGACCGGCCGATCCTGTGCGTCGAGATCAACAACGAGACCGGCTTGTCGCTGGTGCATCTGATGGTGCGCGTGCTGATCGCCTGGGCGGCTGCGGGGCAGGGCGTTGACCTGGTGGTCATCAACGGCGAACCGGCGTCCTACCTCACGCCGGTGCAGCACCACTTGCAGTTGCTGCTGCAGCGACAGCCCTCGGCCGACGCCGAAGCAGCGCCTGCCGCCCGGCCGGCGCTGCGCCTGCTGCGCGCGTCAGACCTGGGCGCCGAAGAGCGCTACACGCTGCTGGCCCTGGCGCGCGTGCGGCTGCAGGCCGACGGCCGGCCGCTGGCTGAACAGGTGCAGCGCTGGCTTGACCGCCAGCAGCGCGACCAGGACGCCCGCAACCGCACCGGCACCTGGCCGGTGATGCTGCCGTGGGCTGCGGCGCAGGCGCGGGCGGTTGCCGCCGCGCCGAACGGCAGCTTCGCCGCCGCCGACGGGCGCTTCGACTTTGTCGTCAGCACGGCGCAGCACCCGCCCCGGCCGTGGATCAATGTGCTGTCCAACCCGGACTTCGGCTGCCATGTGTCGGAGGTGGGGGCAGGCCACACCTGGGCCGGCAACAGCCGCCTGCACCAGATCACGCGCTGGGCCAACGACCCCGTCAGCGACCCGGCCGGCGAATGGCTGCTGCTGCACCACGTCGCCGGTGGCCGTGTCTGGCCACTCGGCCGCGCGCTGCAAGGCGCGGGTTCGCGCACGGTCGAACACGGCATCGGCTTCACGCGCATGCGCCAGCACATCGCCGGGCTCGAGGTCACGCTGCAGTGGTGCGTGGACGCGGTACACGCCGTCAAGCAGGTCGAGGTGCGGCTGCGCTCGCAGACCGGCCAGGACAGCGCCTGGCGTGTGGTCGCGCTGTCGGAATGGATGCTGGGCCAGACCCCGGCCGACCGCCTGAGCATTGCCACAGCGGGCCTGAACCTGCATGCCGACGCCGTGCTGCCACGCGACAGCGTGGCCGTGCTCGGCACCCAGCTCGACGCCTCGGGCGGCTTTGGCGGCGCCACGGCGTGGATGGCCTTCAGGCCTGCTGCCGACCCGCTGCGCAAGAGCGACGAGTGGACCTGCGACCGGCGCGAATTCCACGACAACCGCGGCCGCCTGGTGGTGCCCACGCGCCTGGGCCAGACGGCCGGCCGCGGCCTCGACCCCTGCGGCGCGCTGGCGCGGGCGCTGGTCGTGCCGGCGATGGGCGAGGTGGTGGTCACGCTGCTGCTGGGGCATCTGCCGGCGCGCCGTGGGGCTGCGGTGCCGATTGCGGCGGCGCTGGCGCACGACCCCGAACTGCGTCTGGCGGCACAGCGCCAGGTCTGGCGCGAGCTGGGCCAGGCGGTGCAGGTGCGCACGCCCGACCCGGCTTTTGACGCGCTCGTGAACCACTGGCTGCCGTACCAGACGGTGGCCTGCCGCTTGTGGGCGCGCGCCGGCTTCTACCAGGCCGGCGGCGCCTTCGGCTTCCGCGACCAGTTGCAGGACGCGATGTCGATGGTCAGCCTGGCGCCCGCGCTGCTGCGCAGCCAGTTGCTGGCCAGCGCGGCGCGCCAGTTTCCCGAGGGTGACGTTCAACATTGGTGGCACCTGCCGGGTGGCGCAGGGGTGCGAACGCATTTTTCCGACGACCGCCTGTGGCTGCCCTTTGCGCTGGCGCATTACGTTCAGCGCACCGGCGATCGCGCGCTGCTGGACGAGCGCATCCCCTTCCTGCAGGGGCGCGCGGTGCCGGCCGACGCCGAGGACATCTACGAGACGCCGACGATGGACGGCGAGCAGGCCACGCTGTACGAACATGCCGCACGCGCCATCGACCGCAGCCTGGCGGTGGGCGTACACGGGCTGCCGCTGATCGGCACCGGCGACTGGAACGACGGCATGAACCGCGTCGGCCACGCTGGCAAGGGCGAATCGGTGTGGCTGGCCTGGTTTCTGTGTGCGGTGGTTGACGGCCTGGCGCCGCTGGCTCAGGGGCGCGGCGAATCAGCACGCGCCGCGCATTGGCGCCGGGCGCGCGCCGGCTGGGTGAAGGCGCTGGACGGCCAGGCCTGGGATGGCCGCTGGTACCAGCGCGCTTTCTTTGACGACGGCACGCCACTCGGTTCTGCGGCGCAGGCCGAGTGCCGCATCGACCTCATCGCGCAGGCCTGGGCGGTGTTGTCGGGCGCTGGCAATGCGGCGCGCGCACCGCAGGCGCTGGCCGCTGCCGACACGATGTTGTGGGACGGTGAGCATGGTCTGCTGCGCCTGTTGCACCCGCCGCTGCAACACGCGCGGCCCGAGGCCGGCTACATCCAGGCCTATCCACCTGGCGTGCGCGAAAACGGCGGCCAGTACAACCACGCCGCCACCTGGACCGTGATGGCTGCGGCGCGCCTGCAGCAGCCGGCGCGCGCCTGGCGCCTGTGGCAGTCCATCAGCCCGGCGCACCGCTGGCAGGACAGCCGTCTCGGGCCGGCCTACGGCGGTGAGCCCTACGCCGTGGCCGGCGACATCTGCAGCGCCGCGCCGTGGCAGGGGCGCTGCGGCTGGAGCTGGTACACCGGTGCCTCAGGCTGGCTTTGGCGCGCTGCGGTGGAGTCACTCTGCGGCCTGCAGCAGAAGCCCGACAGCGTGCGCTTCGAGCCCTGCCTGCCGCCGCACTGGCCCCAGGTCGAGTTGCACCTCGTCCACAACGGTCAGAGTTACCGCTTCGTCGTCTGCGCCACTGCGGCTGCACTTGCACATGCCGAAGCTGCGCCCGACTGCCTGGGGCCGCTGCCGCGCGGCACGGACATCGCGCTGGCGAGTCTGTCATCGGGCGGCTGCTACGTCATCGCTTTGCGGTCAGCGGCTGAATCGCCAGCGTTGGCATCCGGACCCGCGCACCACGAACCCATTGCGGAACCCATTGCGGAACCCACTGCGAAACTCACTACCGAGCCCGCAGGGCGCGCGTGAGCGCGCACGAGCGCGACCACGCGCCGCTGCGCATGTGCCGGCCCGACATGCGCGTAGGCGCGCGCCGACAGCTGCGCGCTGTGCAGACCGACCCCGGCCGCGCAAGCCAGCGCTCAGACTTCTTCCGCCAGCGCCCGATTTTTCGACGGCGGCCTTGCAACCATCCAACCCATTCCCAACCGGAGATTCGCCATGCCCAAGACTCACAGCGTCATGACCCGTGATGTGCAGACCCTGCACCCGAAGGACACGCTGCAGCACGCAGCCCAGTTGATGGAACGGCTGGATGTGGGCGCGTTGCCGGTGTGCGACGTCGGCCGTGTGGTGGGCATGCTCACCGACCGCGACATCACCGTGCGTGCCACCGCGCTGGGCCTGGCCGCAGGCACGGCCGTTGACCAGGTGATGACTGCGGATGTGGTGTGCTGCCAGGAAGACGACGACATCGAGCAGCTGCAACAGACGATGTGCGAATCGCAGGTGCGCCGCGTGCCGATCATCGGTCGCGACGACAACCTGGTGGGCATCGTGTCGCTGGGCGACCTGGCGTTGCGCCAGAACTCGGACATCGAAGACGTGGTGCGCGAGGTGTCCACACCGTCTTGAGGCAACCCAGGCCGGGGCCGCAAGACCAGACGTGAAAACGCCACCTTCCGGTGGCGTTTTTTCGTATCGGGTCAGCGCTGCGCCAGCGCCAGGGCAGCCAACTTTTGCTTTGCATCAAGCCGACCGCCAGTGCTCTGACGCCCATCGGCCTGCAGCGGCATCATGATCTCGCCCGTCAGTTGCTGGTAGGCACGCCGGTGCTGGCCGCGCGTCTGGGCCTGCTGCACGATCACGGTGAACCACACCAGCAGTGCCACTGCGGCCACGATGGCGGTGCTGGTAAAGGCGAGGGCTCGGGCTCTGGGATTGCGGGCGCTATGCATGGGGTGCCTCTGGGGTGGCTTCAGGGTTGTTTCACGGGTATGGCTTGAGTCTGGGCGCAGCCGGCGCGCGCGCCACTCGGACAGCGGCCGTCCCGGCTGTAGGACGACACCGCCGACACCGGTTTCGCGCCAGTCAGGCAGCGACCGGGGCATCCCGGATACTCGGCGCGCGATGAACATCCCCGCCCGCCTGCAGCCCTACCTGTTTGCCAGCCTGGCCTGCCTGGCACTGGTGGGCTTTGCAGGCTACGACCTCTACCGCGAGAGGGTGCGCTCGGTGCAGCAGGCGCGCGACACCACGCTGAACCTGGCGCGGCTGCTGGAAGAAAGCACGCGCCAGAGCCTGCGCCGCGTGGAGTCGCTGCTCGATGAGGCGATGCGCCAGTTGCGGGTGGCCGACACGGAACCCCGCTCAGCGGCCGCCGATGCATCGCTTCAGGTGGCGTTGCAGGCGCTGCTGCCCAAGGACGGTCTGGTGCGTGGTCTGGTGTGGCTCGGCCCTGGCGGCGAAATCCGGCTCAGGGCGCAACCTGCAGCTGCGCTCGCGCAGGACATCGCGGGCGACGCAAAGGACGTGGCGGGCCCGGAGTTGTTGGCGCGGTTGCGCCAGCGGTCATCGCCCGAGAGCCGGATCGACAGCCGCAATGACAGCCGCAACGACAGCCGCAAGGACAGCCGCAACGACAGCGACACGTCCTACGGCCGCCTGCAAGGCGCGGCGCCATCCGGCTGGCGCTTGCCGGTGGCACGCCGGCTTGCGGCTGCGGATGGCGGCTTTGCGGGCGCACTGGTCGCGGTGGTGGACCCTGCCACCCTGCAGCCGATGCTGGACGCCATCGGCACCGGCCGCAACGGTTTCGTGAGCCTGTTCCTGCGCGACGGCTGGATGGTGGCCACGGCGCCGCACAACCAGGCTCTCTTTGCCCGCAACTGGTTTGACACGCCGATGTTTCAGCAGCACCTGCCGGCCGCGCCGGCAGGCACCGTGCAGCAGGTGGTTGTGCGCGACAAGACCGAGCGCGTTTACAGCTACCGCGCGCTGGCGGAGTACCCGCTGGTGGTGTCGGTGGGCCTGTCGATGACCGACGCCCTGGCCGACTGGCAGGTGCGCTTGGCCTGGAACGCGGTGCTGCTCGGTTTGGTCAGCGCCGCCCTGCTGGCGGGCGCCATCGCGATGTCGCGCGCACACGCCCGGCGCGAGGCCGCCGAGGTGGCGCTGGCTGAATCGGCGCGGCGCACAGCGGCCATCGTTGACCACGCTGCCGACGGCATCCTGACACTGGCTGCCGACGGCAGGGTTCAGTCGGCCAACCGGGCCGGTGCGGCGATGTTTGGCTACGACGCCGGGGCGATGCTGGGCCTTGATGCGGCGGACCTGGTGCGCGACTTCAAACGCGCCAGCGGCGCAGACGCGCTGGCCTGGCCGCCGCGCGACGAGCGCGTCGAAAGCACCGGGCGCAGCCGGGATGGCCATGCATTCCCGATCGACATCGCCGTCACTGAAGCCGAGCGGGGTGGCGCGCCGTTGCGCGTGGCGCTGATCCGCGACATCACCGACAGCAAGAAGGCGCAGGCCGCCGTGGCGCTGGCGCGCGACAAGGCCGAGCAGAGCGAACGTTTCCTGCGCGCCATCACCGACAACCTGCCGCTGCGCATCGCCTATGTGGACCGCGAATTGCGCTATGGCTTTGTCAACCGCGCCCACTGCCTGCGCTACGGTCTGGAGCGCGACGCCGTGCTCGGCCGCACGCGGGAAGCGCTGCGCGGCAAGGCGTTGTCAAGCACCTTGCTGAACTTCATGCAGCAGGCGCTGGCAGGCCACGAGCAGCGCTTCCAGATCGACGAAGTCCTGGGCGGCGAAAGCAGGACTTTCGAGACCGTGCTGGTGCCCGACATCACGGCGCAGGGCGAGGTGCTGGGCTTCTACGCCGCCAGCACCGACGTGACCGAGCGGCTGGTGCAGCAGCGCCGCATCGAACTCGCGCTGGCAGAACGCGAGACCCTGCTGCGCGAGGTCTATCACCGCGTCAAGAACAACCTGCAAGTGGTGCAAAGCCTGCTGAGCCTGCAGCGCCGCACACTGCCGCAAGGCGCGGCCCGCTCGGCCCTGGACGAGAGCATCCAGCGCGTACACGCGATGGCACTGGTGCATGAAAAGCTGTACCAGTCGGGCACGCTGTCTGCGGTGTCGCTGCATGACTACACGCACGACCTGCTGCGCCACCTGGGCGACACGGCAGGCGCCCAGGTTCGCGGCATCCGCCTGCACGCCGACATTGACGGCGTCGAGGCTGCGCTCGAAACAGCCGTGCCTTACGGCCTGCTGGTGGCCGAGCTGGTGGGCAACTGTTTCAAACACGCCTTCCCGGGCGGACGCGGCGGTGAGGTTCGGGTCAGCCTGCAGCGCGTCGCCGCCGGCGTGTGCCTGCGCGTGGCGGACGATGGCATCGGGCTGCCGGCAGGCTTTGATGTGGCCGCTGGCCGCTCGATGGGCTTGCAGCTGGCCAGCAGCCTGGCCACGCAACTGGGCGGCAGTCTGCGCGCCCGTCATGAAGGCGGGGCGGTCTTCGAGACCGAGCTCACGCGCATCAGCTGAAGGCCAGGCTTGCAGTCTGCTTGAAGCGGTTGCCCACACAATGCCCGGCTGAGGGGGCTTCACCGGTTTGGAGTTCGATCGCATGGAAAGTCCGTCAATCCTGATCGTGGAAGACGAAGCCATCGTTGCGCTGGAACTGCGGCTTGAGCTGCAGGACCTGGGCTACACCGTGGCCGGCGTGGTGGCCAGCGGCGAGCAGGCGCTGGTGACGGTGGCTGAACAAGTGCCGCAGCTGATCCTGATGGACGTGCGCCTGCAGGGCGCGATGGACGGCATCGCCGCAGCGGAGTCGATCCGCCAGCGCCACGACGTGCCGGTGATCTTTCTCACCTCGCACAGCGATGACGACACCGTCAGGCGCGCGGCGCGCACCGCGCCCTACGGCTACCTGACCAAGCCCTACCAGATCAAGGAGTTGCGCGCGGGCATCGAGGTGGCACTCACCAAGTCGCGCATGGAGCGCCAGTTGCGCGAAGCCGACCGCTGGTTTGCGCACACGCTGCAGTGTGTCTCCGACGGTGTCGTCGTCACCGACCTGCAGGGCCGCGTGCGCTTCCTCAATCCGGCCGCAGAAGCGCTCACCGGCTGGGCGCTGGACGCAGCCCAGAAGCGCAGCGTGGACGATGTGGTGTGCGTGCGGGATGAGTCCGCATCAACGCCCGCAACCGTGCCCGTGACCGCACCCGCACCCGTGCCCGCCTCCGAGCTGATTCGCGATGTCTTGCAAAGCGGCCGGCCGGCGCCGGTGCGGCACGCCGTGCGGCTGCTGCGGCTGGGTGGTGAGACGCGTGTGGTTGACCAGACCGCAGGCCCGGTGGACGACGACGCCGGCAACCGCCTGGGCGCCGTGCTGGTGCTGCGCGACGCCGCGCCGCGCGTGGCCCAGGAAGCGCTGTTGCGGGCCAGCGAAGAACGCTTCCGCAGCGCTTTCGACTTCGCCCCGCTGGGCATGGCGCTGGTGTCTTTTGGCGGCGACTTCATCCAGGTCAACGACGCGCTGTGCCGCTTGCTTGGCGGCACGCGTGAAGCGCTGTGCCAGCAGGGCCACCGGGCGCTGACGCCCGACAACGAGCGCAGTCACGAGGCCGAACGCCTGCATCAACTGGAAACCGACTCGGGCCAGGTGGTGCAGTTCGAAAAGCGCTACCGCCGCCTGTCGGGCGAAGAGACTGTGTGTACGCTGGTCAGCGTGTCGCTGTTGCGCGACGCTGGTGTCGCCAGCTGCCACCTCTACCAGGTACACGACCTGTCGGCGCAGAAGCGCTCTGCCGAGCACCTGGCGCAGCTGGCCGAGGAGCGCATGCGGCGCGAAGCGAGCGACCTGGCCAATCAGGCGAAGAGTGAATTCCTGTCGCGCGTGAGCCACGAGATGCGCACGCCGCTGAATGCCGTGCTGGGTTTTGCGCAATTGCTGCAGTTGCAGAAGGCCACGCTGGACCTGACACAGATGCACGGCTATGCCGGCCATATCCGTGCCGCCGGCCAGCACCTGCTGGCGCTGGTGACGGACCTGCTGGACCTGAACCGATCCGCGCAGGGCACGCTGAACCTGACGCTGGTGCCGGTGGCACTGGCCGCCGTGGTGCAGGAGGCCCTGACGCTGCTGCAGCCGGCGGCCAGCGAACATGGCATCAGCGTCGATGTGCAGGTCGGCGTGCAGTGGGTCGTCAGCGCTGACGCGCTGCGCCTGCGCCAGGTGCTGCTGAACCTGGGCTCGAACGCCATCAAGTACAGCCTGCAGGGTGGCAGCGTGACCATCGACGCCAGCGCGGGCGAGCCGGGCCACGTCGCACTGCGCGTGCGTGACTGCGGCATCGGCATGACAGCCGAACAACTGGGGCACTTGTTCCAGCCCTTTGAACGCCTGGGGGCAGAGCGCACCAAAATTCCGGGCACGGGCCTGGGCCTCGTCATCGCGCGCAGCATGGTGGGTGAAATGGGCGGCACGCTGTCGGTGCAGAGCCAGCCGCGCCAGGGCACGACGGTGACGCTGCAGCTGAAGGCAGGTTGAGGCGACAGCCGCTGCAGTTTTGGCTGCAAGCCCGCGCTCAGAGGCGCGTCAGCACGACGCTGAAAACAGCACCGCCGTCTGACCGCGCTTCAAGCTGGCCGCCCAGTTGCAACGCCAGCGTCAGCGCCAGTTGCAGGCCCATCGTGGTGGCGCGGCTGAGATCGAAACCCGGCGCCAGGCCGATGCCGTCGTCGCGCACGGTCAGGCGCACCGTCTCGCCCTGGCGCAGCAATTGCACGCGCACTTCACCTTCGGCCCGCTCGCCAAAGCCATGCTCCATCGCATTGCACACCAGCTCCGTCACCAGCAGGCCGTAGGGGATGGCGCTTTCCAGCCGGCAGCGGATGTCATCGACTTCGGCATGCAGCACGACCTTGCGCTGTGACGCGCCGGTGAGTTCATTCACCAGCCGCAGCAGGTCTTGCGTGTAGTCGCGCAGCGACAGGTCGGCCAGGTTGCCCGACTGGTACAGCTTCTCGTGGACCAGCGCCATGGCGCGGATGCGGCGTGCGCACTCCTGCAACGCAGCGCGTGCCCCGTCATCGGCGACATGGCGCTGCTGCAGGTTCAGCAGGCTCTGCACCAGCTGCAGGTTGTTCTTGACGCGGTGGTAAACCTCCTTCAGCAGGGTGTCCTTCTCGCGCAGGGCCTCGCCCAGACGGACTTCGGCGAGGTGCTGGTCGGTGATGTCGCGCCCCACCGATTGCAGCATCGTGACCTGGCCTTTATCGCCCCGTATCGGCCGGTTGGTCCAGGCCACCCAGCGCGCCACGCCGGCTGCCGACTGCGTGCGGTTGACCCCGGTGAGTGGCTGCTCGGCCGCGCATGCCGCAGCCAGGTGCGCGGCCACGGCGGCGCTGTCGGCAGGATCGACAAAGTCGAGCAGGTTGCGGCCCACCATCTGCAGCGGCGTGTGCCCGTAATGCCGCGCGTACGCGGCGTTGACAAAACAGAGCGTGCCGTCGGGTTGCGACAGCGAGATCAGCTCGGTCTGGTCTTCGACGATGGCGCGGTAGCGGGCTTCGCTGTCCGCCAGCGCACGGCTGATGGCCAGTTGCTGGCGTCTTTCAATCAGCGCCACGCTGGTGATGCGGGCCAGGCCCTGCAGCAACAGGCGTTGCGCTTCGCTCAAGCGCCGCGGCTGGCGGTCGATGACGCAGACCGTGCCGACACGCGCGCCGTCGGGCATCACGATGGGCGCGCCGGCATAGAAGCGGATGCCGGGCTCGCTGGTGACCAGCGGGTTGGCGGCAAAGCGTTCATCGCGTTGCGCGTCGGGCACTTCGAGCACGCTGTCACTGCGGATCGCGTGGTCGCAAAAGGCCACACCGCGTGGCGTCTGTTGCACACCGGGCAGGCCGATGTTGGACTTGAACCACTGCCGCTCTGCGTCCACCAGCGACACCAGGGCGATCGGCACCTGGCAGGCCTGCCGGGCGGCGGCGGTGATGGCATCAAAGAGCGGCTCGGGCAAGGTGTCGAGCACGTCCAGCCTGGCCAGCGCTGCAAGGCGCTGCAGTTCGTCGTGATCGGCGTGATCGGATGCGGTCACGGGGCTGGCTTTACGGTGCGGGCATCGAAGGGCAGGCGAATGTACTGCACGGGCTCTGGCCAGCGGGTCCAAGCGCTGCGGTGTGGGTAGCATCTCTGCTTCGGGGCCGAACGCGGCGACGCGCTCGCTGCGGCCTCCACAGCACCGCCTTTGGCGTGGAAGGGAGAGTCCCTTGAGGTCCGATACAGAAGCTGCAATCGATGTGCTGGCCGCACTGGCCGCCTGGGTCGTGAAGGACGGCGTGGCTCTGGGCGGCTTGAACTTCGAGCTGCGCAACCAGGCCTTGGCGGTGGCCTGGTCCGGCTTGCCGACGGTCGTCATGGGCGAGCGGGATGTGAATGTGAGGCTTCAGGCCCGATTGGCGGGGGCAGCCAGTTTTCTGGCCACCGACCACGTCGAGTTGCGCCGCTGGCTGGTGGACGCAGGATGGCTAAGGCGCGACGGTTACGGCCGCGAATACCGCCGCGTGC
Organism: Rubrivivax sp.; assembly: GCA_031403895.1. GTDB lineage: Bacteria > Pseudomonadota > Gammaproteobacteria > Burkholderiales > Burkholderiaceae_C > Rubrivivax. Next base: position 25,137 of record JANNGN010000297.1, read on the forward strand.
CGGTGTCTGAACTGGCGGCCGATGCACGCCTTGTCGCTGAGGTGCTGTCGGTTTTGGACGTGACGGCCTGGGTCACAGAGGCCCGCCTGCGCCATGCCGCCCAACGCGACCAGCGCCGTCAGGCCTGGCAGGCCACGCAATCCACGCTGGCGGGCACTGCGGCGTGACCGAAGGCCCGCACGACGCCGGCATGCGGCTGGCGCTGGACCAGGCGCACAACGCGCTGCTCGTGGGCGAAGTGCCGGTGGGCGCGGTCATCCTGCGCCCCTCGCCCGACGGCCCGAAGCTCATCGCCACCGGCTACAACCGGCCCGTCACAACGCACGACCCTACCGCGCATGCCGAGATCGTGGCCCTGCGCCACGCCGCCACGCTGCTGGGCAACTACCGCCTGCCAGAGTGCGAGCTGTACGTCACGCTGGAGCCCTGCGCGATGTGCGCCATGGCGCTGCTGCACGCGCGCTTTCGGCGCGTGATCATCGGCGCGCCAGACCCCAAGACCGGCGCGGCTGGTTCGGAGCTGAACCTCTTCGCAGACCCGCGCCTGAACCACCACACTGAACTGCACGGCGGTGTGCTGGCCGAGCCCTGCGGCCAGTTGCTGCGCGACTTCTTCGCCGAGCGACGCGCGCGGCGCCGTGCGCCGGCCGGTGTGCTAACGGGTGTGTTGACCGACGTGCTGGCTGAGCTGCGGGCTGACGACCCGATACCGGTGGGTGTGGCGATCGAACTGACGCCTCCTTCCGAAGCCACTTGAAGTTCGTTTGAACCCGACCATGACACTGCTCCAGATCTTTTCGCCCGCCGGTGTCGTGGCGCGTGCGCCCGTGCTGCACCTGGCCGCGCGGCGCTTGCGCGGCCTGGGCTTCGAAGTACACGTCGATGAGAGCGCCAGCGCACGCCACCAGCGATTTGGCGGCGACGACGACACGCGGCTGGCGGCGCTGCACCGCGTGGCTGCGGCGGCGCCGTCCATCGCCATGCCCACGCGCGGCGGCTATGGCATCACACGCTTGCTGGACCGCATCGACTGGAAGCTGCTGGCTCGCAGCGTCGAGCAGGGCACACGCTGGGTCGGGCACAGCGACTTCACGGCTTTGCAACTGGCCCTGCTGGCGCGCACGGATGCGGTGACCTGGGCCGGCCCGATGGCGACCGACGACTTCGGCCGCGCTGACGATGCTGGCGGTGTTGACGAGGTCACGCGCGACTGCTTTCTGGAAGCCATGAGTGGTGAACTTGAAGCGCTGGGCTTTCGCACCGGAGCCGGCTTCGACGGCCTGTCGGTGCATGGTCGGCTGTGGGGCGGCAACCTGACGATGCTGATGTCGCTGCTGGGTACAAGGCACTGGCCGCAAGCCAAACTCATCAAGGGCGGTGTGCTGTTCCTGGAAGACGTGAACGAACACCCGTACCGCGTCGAACGCAATCTCTTGCAGTTGCAGCAGGCGGGTGTGCTGCAGGCGCAGAAGGCGGTGCTGCTGGGCGCGTTTTCGGCCTGGAAGCCGTCGCCGCTGGACCGTGGCTACACGCTGAAGTCTGCGGTTGCGCGGGTGCGCGCGGGCATGAAGACGCCGCTGCTGACGGGGCTGCCTTTTGGTCATGTGCAACCCAAGGTCACGCTGCCGGTGGGGCAGAAGGTGCAGCTTGTGGTGCAGGGGCGCGACGTGCTGGTGGGCTGGTAGCCAGAGAACAGCGCGTGAACAGCGCGTGAACAGCGCGTGAACCCTGAAGCCGCACGAGCTGCCGCGCGCCTAGAATCGTGGCACGCCTTCTGGAATTTCAGGCCACGAACCTGAACCTCCGAAGGCGCAAAACTTTGTGCTGCTGTTCGCTCGATGGCCCCGGTGACCCTGCGGTGCGCGAGTGACTTGCCCAGGAGCCCGCATGTGCGGACCGTCGTTGATCGAGTTGCTGCACAGCCAGGCGCGCCGCCTGGCCGTTGTGGCCGTTGGGGCCACCGTGTTGCTGGCCGCAGCCTGCAACAACAACCCCTGGCCGCAGCAGGCGGCAGCGTCCAACACGCTGTTCACGGCGGCATCGGAATCGTCGCCGCGCCACCTGGACCCGACGGCTTCGTACTGGAACAACGAGACCGCGTTCACCTACCAGATCTACGAGCCGCCCTACGGCTACCACTACCTGAAGCGGCCCTTCCAGCTCGTGCCCAAGACGGCTGCGGCGGTTGCCAAGCCGCACTACATCGACAAGAACGGCCAGCCGCTGCCCGACGACGCACCCGCCGCGCTGGTGGCCGAGAGCATCTACGACGTGCCCATCAAGCCCGGCATCCGCTACCAGCCGCACCCGGCCTTTGCGCTGGACGACAAGGGCAGCTACCGCTACCACGCGATGAAAGCGGCCGACCTGGGTGAGCGCCGCACGCCGCTGCAGTTTGAACACCAGGGCACGCGCGAGCTGGTGGCCGAAGATTTTGTCTATGCGCTCAAGCGCCAGGCCACCACACGCATCACGACGCCCATCTTCAGCACTTTCGCAGAATACGTGGTGGGCCTGCGCGAATACGGCCCGCTCATCAAGCAGGAAGACGCCGCACTGCGCAAGGGCCTGGACAGCGCCAGCCAGGACAAGCCTTTCCTGGACTTCCGCAAGTGGCCGCTGGCGGGTGCGACCGCGCCTGAAAAACACCTGCTGCGCATCCGCATCAAGGGCAAGTACCCGCAGTGGAGCTACTGGATGCAGATGACCTTCCTGGCGCCTGTGCCGTGGGAGGCCGACGCCTTCTACGCCCAGCCCGGCATGGCAGAACGCGGGTTGACGCTGGACGTGTGGCCAGTGGGCACGGGCCCGTACATGATGGTGGAGTTCGTGAAAGACCGCCTCCATGTGATGAAGCGCAACCCGCACTACCGTGTTGACCCCTATCCCTGCGAAGGCATGCCCGGCGACAAGGAAGCGGGCGTGCTGGATGACTGCGGCAAGCCGATGCCCTTCATCGACACCATCGTCAGCAGCGTCGAGCGCGAAGCCGTGCCGCGGCGCGGCAAGTTCCGCCAGGGCTTCTACGACGTGGAAGTGTTCGAGCGCACCGACATGGGCATGGACTACCTGGTGGCCATGCAGGACAGCGAAGAGGTGCGCGCCGAATACCTGGACAAGGGTTTCCGCCTGAACCGGGGCTCTGACGTCAACACCTATTTCATCGCCTTCAACATGCTCGACCCGGTGGTGGGCGACGGCGAAGCGGGTGTCAACAACGCCGAGACCAAGGCGCGCAACCGCAAGCTGCGCCAGGCCGTCAGCATCGCCATCGACTGGGAGGAGTACAGCAAGGTCTTCCCCAAGAAAGCCGGCAGCACGGCAATGGGCCCGCTGCCGCCCGGCATCTTCGGTTCGCGCGAGGGCACGCAAGAAGGCGTCAACCCGGTCACGCACCTTTGGAAGGACGGCAAGGCGCTGCGGCGCCCGATCGCAGACGCCAAGAAACTGATGGCAGATGCCGGCTACCCGAGCGGCCGCGACGCCAAAACGGGCAAGCCGCTGGTGCTGAACTACGACTTCTATTCCCAGCCCACGCCCGAGGTGAAAGCCGAGATCGACTGGGTGGTGCGCCAGTTCGCCAAGATCGACATCCAGCTGGAGGTGCGCGCCACCGACAACAACCAGTTCCAGGACAAGGTGCGCAAGGGCAAGTACCAGGTCTTCTGGCTGGGCTGGAATGCCGACTATCCCGACGCCGAGAACTTTCTCTTCCTGCTCTACGGCCCCACGGGAAAAACCAAGTTTGACGGCGAGAACACGGCCAACTACGCCAGCCCGGAATACGAC
>JANNGN010000298.1:0-2010 GCA_031403895.1 Rubrivivax sp.
CGTCGGCGACGAGGTCTACATCCTGCCGCTGGCCTCGGTGCTCGAGACCTTCCAGGTGCAGCCCGAACGCATCAGGACGGTGGGTGGCAACGGCCGGGTGGTCGAAGTGCGCAACGAATACATGCCGGTTCTCGAGCTGGAACGCATCTTCGATGTGCGCCGTCGAGACACCGACAGTGCCAGCGCCATCATGGTTGTGGTCGAGGCCGACGCCGGCCGCGTGGCGCTGCTGGTGGACGCCTTGCTCGGCCAACAACAGGTGGTGGTCAAGAACCTGGAGTCGAACTACCGCAAGGTGTCGGATGTCTCGGGCGCCACCATCATGGGCGACGGACGCGTGGCGCTGATTCTGGACGTCAGCTCGCTGGCGCGGCGCACACGCCATTGAAACCCTCCGCGAAACGAACAGGCCGGCAATCGCCGACTTATCCGGCTTCATGTTTGGGCCAGGAATCCGAAGATCGATGGAAATCAGCACCGCCGCGAACACGCTGCAATGCCATCCAGCCCAGTCGCAATCCAACCGCACACGAAAGCTCAACCATGACCGTCAACACCGCCCTATCGACCAGCGCCGGGTCGGCACCGAACGCCGCCAAGCTGGCCTCGGTTATCACCAGCCTGCGTGAATTCCTGGCCTTCAAGCTCGGTGCCGAGGAATACGGCATCGACATCCTGCGCGTGCAGGAGATCCGCTCCTACGAGGAACCCACCCGCATCGCCAATGCCCCGCCCTTCATCAAGGGCGTGGTCAACCTGCGCGGGGTGATCGTGCCCATTGTCGATATGCGCTTGAAGTTCAATCTTGAGCAGGTCAGCTACGACAGCTTCACCGTCGTGATCGTGCTCAACGTCGGCAACCGCGTGATGGGCATGGTGGTCGATGCAGTCTCCGACGTGATCACCCTGACCCCCGAGCAACTGCGCCCGGTGCCCGAGTTCAATTCGGCCATTGCCAGCGACCACCTGCTGGCCATCGGCGCCATCGACCAGCGCATGCTGATCCTGGTGGACATCGAAAAACTCATGACCAGCGCCGAGATGGGCCTGGTCGAGCAGACCCTGCAGTAAGCCGACTGCTTCCAAACTTCAAAGGATACTCATCATGAAATTCGCAGACTACAAAATCGGTACCCGGATAGCCGCAGCTTTTGCCATCGTGCTGCTGTTGATGACAGTCATCACCGCCCTTGGCGTCAAATCGCTTCGCAGCTTCGACGTCGACGAGCTCCGAAGCTTCAAGACGCGCTATGCCATCAATTTTCGCGGGAGCGTTCACGACCGCGCGATCAGCTTGAGAGACACCGTGCTGGCGGCCGATGGCGCGGCCGCCGCCGTCGACCTGAAAGACATCGAGCGACTTGCCGCCGCGTATGCGGAGTCGGCAACGAAGCTCGACACGGCGATGTCCGAAGACAGCCTCACCTCGAGCGAGGAAACCCAATCGCTTTTGAAGATCAAAGAGGTCGAGTCGCGCGCAAAGCCGTTGGCCGCTCGCCTGCTGGCCCTAAGTCAGGCTGGCGACAAGGCGCAGGCCCAGCTTTTGCTAATGGGCTCGGTACGGCCTGTGTTCGTCGAGTGGTTGGCGAGCATCAACCACTACATTGATTTGCAGGAGCGCCTGGCCCGTGCCAGCACAGTGGCACTGCTGGCCAACGCGCAAGCGGCATCGCGGACGATGTTGATACTGTTCGGCGTGGCGCTGGTCGCTGGCGTCTTCGTGGCCTGGCGGGTTACTCGCAGTATCACCATGCCGATGAACCGTGCCCGGGAGGCCGCCGCCCGCGTGGCCGATGGTGATTTGACGGTGGATCTGAGCGCCGAGGGCCAGGACGAGATTGCCCAGTTGCTTAAAGCGCTCGGCAACATGAAAGACAACCTGACCCGCATCGTTGGCGGCGTGCGCCAGAACGCCGAAGGCGTGGCCACTGCTTCGGCAGAAATCGCGCAGGGCAACGATGACCTGTCCGGCCGCACCGAGCAGCAGGCCTCGGCGCTGGAAGAAACCGC
>JANNGN010000299.1:0-11514 GCA_031403895.1 Rubrivivax sp.
ACAGGCCGGCCTGCCAGACGGTGTTTTCAGTGTCATCCAGGGCGACAAGGTGGCGGTGGATGCGCTGCTCAAGCACCCGGACGTGAAGGCGCTCAGCTTCGTCGGCAGCACGCCCATCGCGCAGTACATCTATGAAACCGGGGCCCACCACGGCAAGAGGGTTCAGGCGCTGGGCGGCGCCAAGAACCACATGGTGGTGATGCCCGACGCCAACATCGAGCAGGCCGTCGATGCGCTGATCGGCAGCGCCTACGGCTCGGCCGGCGAGCGCTGCATGGCCATCAGCGTGGCGGTGCTGGTGGGCAGCGTGGCCGACACCATCGTGCCGCTGCTGGCGGCGCGCGCCAAGGTGCTGAAGATCAAGAACGGCATGGAGCTCGACGCCGAGATGGGCCCGATCGTCACGCGTGAAGCGCGCGACCGCATCGAGAAATACCTCGGCGTCGGCGCTGAAGAAGGCGCCACGCTGGTGGTGGACGGCCGCGCCCACACGGGGAGCGGTTTCGAGCAGGGTTTCTTCACCGGCGGCACGCTGTTTGACCACGTCACGCCGGCCATGCGCATCTACAAGGAAGAGATCTTCGGCCCCGTGCTGGCCTGCGTGCGAGTGCCCGACATGGCGGCTGCGCTCAAGCTCGTGAACGAGCACGAATTCGGCAACGGCGTGGCCTGCTTCACCAGCGACGGCGCAGTAGCGCGCGAATTTGCGCGCCGCGTGCAGGTGGGCATGGTGGGCATCAACGTGCCGATTCCGGTGCCGATGGCGTGGCACGGTTTTGGCGGCTGGAAGAAGAGCCTGTTCGGCGACATGCATGCCTATGGCGAAGAAGGCGTGCGCTTCTACAGCAAACAAAAGAGCGTGATGCAGCGCTGGCCCGACAGCATCGGCAAGGGTGCCGAGTTTGTCATGCCAACAGCCAAGTAACCGCAAAGATGAGCGGCATCGACCGGCGCACCTGGCTCTCGGCGGCAACGCTGGCCGCCTGCGGTGCCCACGGCGGCGCGCTGGCGCAGACGGCAGCCTTTGCGGCAGCCGACCTGGCCCACGCCGAACGCCTGCGCGACGCCGCGCTGGCCGACGACACGGCCTGGACGCTGGTGCAGTCGTTGTGCAACCAGGTCGGCGCGCGGCCTGCCGGGTCTGCGGCCGATGCGAAGGCCGTCGCCTGGGCGCAGGCGGCGATGAAGAAGCTGGCCCTGGCCAACGTGCGCGCCGAAGGCCTGGCGCTGCGCCGCTGGGTGCGCGGGCCGGCGTCGGCGCGGCTGGTGGCGCCGGTGCAAGAGCCGCTGGTGATGCTGGCCCTGGGCAACAGCGTGGCCGCGCCAGACGGTGGCATTGAAGCCGACGTGGCCTGGTATGCCGACCTCGACGCGCTCAAGGCCGACAGCTCCGAGCGCGCGCGCGGCCGCATCGTCTTCATCGACCAGAAAACCGAACGCACGCGCGACGGACGCGGCTATGGCGCTGCCGTCACGGCCCGCGTGAACGGCGCCGTGGAGGCCGCGAAACGGGGCGCGCTGGCGCTGGCCATCCGCTCCATCGGCACCGACCGTGAACGCATCGCCCACACCGGCGCCATGCGCTATGAAATCGGCGTGCCACGCATCCCGGCCTTTGCCGTCTCGGTGCCCGATGCCGACACCCTGGCAGCGCTGCACGCGCAGGGCCAGACGCTGCGCCTGCAGTTCAATCTGCAGGCCGAGAGCGATGTCGATGCCACCAGCCACAACGTGATTGGCGAAGTGCCGGGCACCGACCTCGCGCATGAGATCGTGCTCATCAGCGCCCACCTCGACAGCTGGGACCTGGGCCAGGGCGCGCTGGACGACGGCGCCGGCGTGGCCATCGTCACCGCTGCCGCTGCGCTGTTGCAGCGTCTCAGCCAGCGCCCGCGCCGCACCGTGCGCGTGGTGCTGTTCGGCAATGAAGAAAACGGCTTCGACGGCGCTCGCCACTACGGTGACCGCTACGGCAGCGTGCCGCACCAGTGGGTCGGCGAAAGTGACTTCGGCGCCGGCCGCGTGTGGCAGCTGCGCGCTCGCGTGGCCCCGGCCGCGCTGCCTCTGGTGGAAAGCATGGCGCAACTGCTGGCGCCGCTGGGTGTGGCCTGGCCGGCAGAGGGCGCCAACCTGGGGTCGCCCGGGCCCGACGCGGGGGTGCTGATGCGGCGATTCAAGTGGCCGGCCGTGCAGCTCAGCCAGGACGGCACGAACTACTTCGACGTGCACCACACGGTACACGACACGCTGGCGCGCATCGACCCGGCCACGTTGCCGCAGAACGTGGCCTGCTGGGCCGTGACGGCGTGGCTGGCAGCACAAGCGCCAATCGGATTCGGCCCGCCTTCGGGCCTGTGAGCCTGGAAACGGCAAAGCGGCCAGCGCAGCGCGCCCGGCGCAAGCCCCGATCAAGCCCCAATCAAGCCCCGATCACACCACCATCGTTCTTGCGGATCGCCAGCGTGGCCGAACGCGGCCGTCCGACCGGGCTGAAGTCGGGCCAGTTCGAAAACCGGCGCGGCTGCAGCGGGTCGTTGCGTGAACCCGGGGTTTCGCCCGGGTGCTGGATGTTGATGAACAGCGTGCGCCCGTCGGGCGTCCAGGTGGCGGCCGTGATCTCGCAGCCCGTGGGGCCGGTCAGGAAGCGCCGCATCTCGCCGCTGACGGGGTTGCAGGCCAGGAGCGCGTTGTTGCCCAGCCTTTGGTGTTCACCCTTGAGCAGCGTGCTGTTGCTGATGTCGGTGCCGATCCAGAGCCGGCCCTGGCTGTCGAAGGCCACCGTGTCGGGCGACGAAAAAGCGTCGCCCCGGATGTTGCCCTTGGCTTCGGCCCGCGCATTGGCCGCGTCGCCGGCCAGCACCAGGTGGTTCCAGACGAAGGTGTCGCCGTCGAAGTCGCCGTCTTCCTTCCAGCGGATGATCTGGCCCATGGTGTTGTTGGCGCGCGGGTTGGCCGCGTCCAGACCCGGCCTGCCTGGCCTGCTGCGGGCGTCGTTGTTGGTCAGGGTGCAATAAACAAAACCGTCCACCGGCGACACCGCCACCCACTCCGGGCGGTCCATTTTCGTGGCGCCCAGCGCATCGCTGGCCTGGCGCGTCTTCACCAGCAGCTCGCCGGCATCGGCAAAGCCGTTGGCCGCCGTCAGCGGGCCCTGGCCGTGTACCAGCGGCAGCCAGCGGCCGCGGCCGTCGGCGTCGAAGCGGGCCACAGACAGCGTCCCGTGCTCCAGCAGATCGGCGTTAGCCTTGGCGGCACTGAGCAGCGGCGTGGCAGCGCGGATGGTGTCGCGGCTGACGAAGCGGTAGATGTATTCGAAGGCCCGGTCCTCGCCCGAATACACCACCGCGCGGCGGCCCTTCGTCACCGCCACCGTGGCGCCTTCGTGCGCGGCGCGGCCGAGTGCGGTGCGCTTGACGGGTTTGCTCGTGGCGTTCATCGGGTCGATCTCGACGATCCAGCCGAAGCGGTTGGCTTCGTTCGGGGAACGCACGGTGTCGAAGCGCTCGTCCAGTTCGGGCCAGCGATACCAGGTGGCGCGCCGGATGTCCCAGCGCTTTTCGTGCGCGGTGGGCACGTCGGCGGCGGTGAAGTAGTTGCACCAGTTCTCTTCGGCCGTGAGGTAGGTGCCCCAGGGCGTGATGCCCGCAGCGCAGTTGCCGATGGTGCCCAGCACGGTGCGGCCGCCGGGGTCGGCGGCGGTGCGCATCAGCGGGTGGCCGGCAGCGGGCCCGCCGATGGCGCAGGGCGTGTTGGCGGTGATGCGGCGCGCATGGCGTGAAGGGCGCACCACTTGCCAGCTTGCGCCGACTTGTTCGACCTCGATCACGCTCACGCCGTGTGCGGCTTGCGCTTTTTTCACCTTCTCCAGCGTCCAGCTGTTCTGGCCGTCCGCATGCAGCAGGCCGTCGTCGGTGTATTCGTGGTTGATGGCCAAGAGGCCGCGCCGCGAGCCATCGAGCGCGAAGTACTGCATGCCGTCGTGGTGCATGCCCATCTGCACCGCTTGCTCGGCCGCCGTGTTGCTGGCGTCGGGTTTGAAGGCCGGCATGTTGCCGGTTATGCCGACAGGCTCGCCCCAGGGTGCGAGCACCTGCGCGGTGTAGCCCTCGGGCACGACGACCCTGTCGGTGAAGGAAGGCGGGACCGACTTGAAGCCCAGGCTCGGGCCGCGCCCGCCGCTTGCCGTGGCTGCGCAGCCGCCCAGCGGGGCCAGCAGCGCAGCCAGCGTCAAGCCACTGCCGCTGCGCAGCACGCTGCGGCGTGCGGGGTCGTCAACGCCGTGCGGGGTCGCCTGGGCGGCGTCGTCGCTGTGCTCGGTCTGCGAAGGGTCAAGGGCCATGGGCGGGTGTGCTCCAGCAAGTCGGTTCAGCTGTCATTCTGGGCCTCAGCCTGCCGGGATGGCGCTGCGACGGGCCTCAGCGCTTGCCGCTTTCCGGCTGCCATTTTCCTGCCCTAGACTTTGAGCGAAGCTTTTCCCACCTCCCGATGCCGCTTTCGCCCCCTGCCGCCCTGTCCCGCCTGATGACGCGCCCTGAGCCTGGGCTGGCAGCCGCTGGCGGACGCACCGGGTGAGCCCTGTCGCCGAAGCCACGACACGGGCTTCGCTGCAAGCCGCGCTGGCTGCACTGGACGCGCAGCGGCCCGTGCTGGGCGACGCCGTTGCTGACCTCGCAATGGCCGCGCTGCGGGCGCAGCTGGCGACGCTGCCCAACGCGCCGGTGCGCCAGCGGCTGACCCATGCCACGGTGCTGTTTGCCGACGTCGTGGGCTCCACGCAGATGGGCAGCCAGCTCGACCCCGAAGCCATGCACGCCGTGCTGGACGGCGCGATGCAGGCCCTGACGAAGGTGGTGGGCGGGCACGGCGGGCGCGTGCTGCAGTACGCCGGCGACAGCCTGCTGGCGGTGTTTGGTGCCGATCGCGCGCTGGAAGACGACGCTGAACGCGCGGTGCTTGCTGGCCTGGCCATGCTGACCGAAGCCACGCTGCATGCAGACAGGGTGCGCCAGCGCCACGGCCACATCGGCTTCGGCCTGCGCGTGGGCGTACACAGCGGCCCGGTGCTGCTGGGGGGTGGTGTGGACGGCGACTCCAGCATCCGTGGCAACACCGTACACATCGCCGCGCGCATGGAGCAGACGGCGCCGGCCGGTGCGCTGCGCATCAGCCAGGACGTTTACCGCCAGGTGCGCGGCGCTTTTGAGGTGCAAGTGCAGCCGCCGCTGCAGGTCAAGGGCGCTGCCGCGCCGCTGACCACGTACCTCGTCAGCCGCGCCTTGCCCGATGCCCAACGGCGGTCCGGCCGGGCCGGCCGGGGCGTGGAAGGCCGGGTGACGCCGCTGGTCGGCCGCGCGGCTGAACTGGCGCTGCTGGCCGACAGCCACGACGCGGTGACACAAACGGGCCGCTGTCGCTGCACCGTGCTGGTGGGCGAGGCGGGCGTGGGCAAGAGCCGCCTGCTGGCGGAATTTGTGCAGCTGGTGGGTGGGCTGGGCGCGCTGGGCAACGACGCGCGCCTGTGGCTGGCGCGCGGCCAGTCGCAGCGCATGCAGCAGCCCTACGGCCTTTTGCGCGAGCTGTTTTTCGGCCGCGCCGGCATCCATGACGGCGACAGCCAGGGCCAGGCCCAGCACAAGCTGGCCGGCGTTTTGGCCACCGTGTTTGCTGAACGCGCCGACGAACACACCGCCTTGCTGGGGCAACTGCTGGGGCTGGACTACACAGCCAGCCCGCACGTGCGTGGCATTGCCGAGCAAGGCCAGCAGGTGCGCGACCGCGGCCTGCACACCGCAGCGCTCTGGCTGGCGCACGAGGCCCGTGCCTGCGAGTCGCCCTTGCTGCTGTGGCTGGACGACCTGCACTGGGCCGACGAGGGCTCGCTCGACGCTTTGCAGCGGATGCTGCCGGCGTGTGCCGACGTGCCGCTGCTGGTGGTCTGCGCCAGCCGCGACACGCGCTGGGCCGACAGCGCCAGCGCCGCCGTTGCGCAGCTGCAGCAGCGCTTGACGCTGGAGCCCCTGGCGGGCCTGGAGCGGGCCGAACTGGCTGCCGCCCTGCTGCAGCCGCTGGGCGCTGCGGTGCCGCTGGCGCTGCGCGAGCGGGTTGCCGAGATTGCCGGCGGCAACCCTTTTTTCATGGAAGAGCTGACGCAGATGCTGATCGACGATGGCGTGGCCCCCAGCGTGAAAGCGATCGTGCAAGCCGGCGTGGAAGCTGGCCCCGCCAGCCCGGTCAGCCCCGTCAGCCCCGTCAGCCCCGCCAGCCCCACCGCAGCGGCCGATGCGCTGCTGCCGCGCCGCCTGCCGGCGACGGTGGCCGGTGTCATCCAGGCGCGGCTGGACGGGCTGCCAGCCCGCGAGCGTCGCACGCTGCAATGTGCCAGCGTCGTCGGCACGGTGTTCTGGGACGAAGCGGTGAGCCATCTGCATGCGGCCGCAACCCACAGCTTGCCGGCGCTGCAGGCCCTGGGGCTGACGCTGCCCCACAGCGGCAGCAGCTTTGTCGGCACGCGCGAATTCGCTTTCCGCCACCATCTGTTCCACCAGGCCACCTACGACGGTGTGCTGCGCAGCGACAAGCGCGCGCTGCACGCCCAGACGGCGGCATGGCTGGACCAGCGCAGCGCCCAGCGGCCCGGCGAATGGCATGCCGTGATCGCCGCGCACCTGGAACAGGCCGGTGACAACGCGGCCGCCGCGCAGCGCTGGGGCCTGGCTGCCGAGAGCGCCATCGCACGCGGTGCGTTGGCTGCGGCACTGGCGCAGATCAGCCGCGCACTGGCGCTGTGTGCCGCCGATGACGACCGCAGCCGCTTCCCGCTGCTGCTGGCGCGCGACTGGGCCCTGCACCTGCAAGGCGACACCCAGGCCGGCCTGGCCACGCTTGAAACCCTGGCGCAAACGGCAGCACGCCTGGGCGAAGCCGAAGGGCTGGCAGAAGCGGCCGGCCGCCGCAGCCGCCTGCTGGCCATGTCGGGGCGCAACAGCGACGCGCTGACGGCGGCGCAGGAAGCCATTCGCTGCGCCACCACGACAGGCGCCAGGACGCGGGCACAGGCCGACTTCCAGGCCGCCGTGGCCCATGTCGGCCTGGGCGGATACAGCGCCGCTTTGCAGCACAGCCAGCGCGCGCTGGCGCACCTGGACGCCGCAGCCGACCCACCGGCCAACATGCGCGCGGCCATCCTCAGCCTGATCGGCACCGCCTGCCTGCACACCCACCAAAAGGCGGCCGCCGCGCTGCACTACCAGCAGGCGCTGGCGCTGTACCGCGCCAACGGCGACCTGCTGGCCGAAAGCGCCACGCTGGGCATGCTGGGCGATCTGGCGCGCACGCTCGGTGACCACGCGCAGGCGCGCTCAACGCTGCAGACCGTGCTGCTGCTGTGCCAGCGGCTGGGCAACCGGCGCTCGCAGGTCTATGCCCACCTGAACCTGTCGCTGGTGGAACTGAACGCCGGCAATCTTGCCGCAGCGCAGGCCCACACGCAGCAAGCCGACACCTTGGCGCAAGCCGTCAGCGACGACTGGGCGCGTGCCGTCGCCTTGACCAACGCCGGGCATGTTTGCCTGGCGCAAGGCGACACTGCGGCCGCCGAAGCCGCGTACGTTGACGCGCTGGCGCGGCTGGAAAAGCTTGGCGCGCGCAACACCGCGCTCGAACCCTTGGCCGGCCTGGCGGCGGCAGCGCTGGCCGGCGGCCAGCCGGCGCGGGCCGCCGACTGCGCGCGGCAAGTTGAAAAGCGCCTGGCCGACGGGGCCAGCCTGGACGGCTTGGACGAGCCGCTGCGCCTGCGCTGGGCCTGCCACCGCGCGCTGGCCGCTGAGGCCGCGCTGGGCGACGTGGGCGAAGTGGGCAACACCTTGGCCGATGCGGTGCTGCAGCGCGCCCATGCAGAGATGCTGGCGATGGCCGCCGATGCCAGCGACCCGGCGGCACGGCGGACCTTCCTGTCGCAGTCCGAAGCCCACCGCGGCATCGCCTCGGCCTGGGCTGCGCGCCAGGCTGGCGGCTGAGGCGGTTGCGGCATTGAAGCGGCCGGTGCAGGCTGTCGCACTGCACCCAGAGCGCACCGCGCTGGTCGGTCCACAGGCCGTCGGGGCAGCCGAAGGCGTGCCCTTGGCCTGGCCAATGGCTTGAGCGCGTTCACTGGCAGGGTCGCCGGCCAGCACGAGGTGACTCCACTGGAAGGTGCGGGCGTCGAAGCCACTGACTGCTTTGCAGCGAGTGATGTGGCCCATGGTGTTGTTGGCACGCGGCTTGGCCGCATCGACACCGGGCTGCTTTTCGGCGCCTTGCTTGCGGGTAGGCGAATGTCGCGGTCCGCAGCCCGTGCGCTGGGCGACGCAGTTGCATCGTGCGGGCTCTGGCGGACGGCGCCTGCGCGCGGCGGCGAAGGCCTTGGGACAACGCTTCAGCGTGTCGCCATCGGTGTTGACCTGACCGGGCGCGGGGCCGGCTACAACTTCTCGGTCTCGCCCGCCCTCGGCTGCCAGACCATCAAGCGCTTTTCCACCCGCCCCACTGCGGCGTCCAGCACCAGCGCAAACAGTGTCAGCACGACGATGCCGGCCATCACGGTGTTGATGTCAAAGGTGCCTTCGGCCTGCAGGATCAGGTAGCCCACGCCTTGTGAAGAGCCCAGGTACTCGCCCACCACCGCGCCGACGAAGGCCAGGCCGACGCTGGTGTGCAAGCTGCTGAAAACCCAGCTCGTGGCGCTTGGAAGATAGACGTGGCGCAGCAACTGCTTGCTGTTGGCGCCCAGCATGCGCGCGTTGGCCAGGATCACCGGGCTGACCTCCTTCACGCCTTGATAGACGTTGAAGAAGACGATGAAGAACACCAGCGTCACGCCGAGTGCGACCTTGCTGGCAATGCCGAGGCCGAACCAGACACTGAAGATCGGCGCCAGGATGATGCGCGGCATGCTGTTGAGTGCCTTGACATACGGCTCCAGCAGAGCACTGGCGGTGGGGCTGAGCGCCAGCCAGAGGCCGGCGACCAGGCCCAGCACGGAGCCGACGCCGAAGGCGAGCAAGGTCTCGATCAAGGTCACGGCCAGGTGGCGGTAAATGTCGGCCTCCACCACGAACCAGACCCAGATGCGCTGCGCCACCTTCAGCGGTTCGCCGAAGAAAAACGCGGCCTGGCGGTCGTTGTCGAACATGAAGTTGGGCAGCAAGCCGGGGCGTGTCATCACGTACCAAAAGCCCAGAATCAACAGCAGCAGCAGCGCCTGCCACAGCCGCAATCGCGTGCGGTTCATGCGACAGCCTTGACTTGCAACTGCTGCGCGTAGCCCTTCAACACTTCGTCGCGCAGCACGGCCCAGATGGCGGCGTGCAGTTCAATGAAGCGCGGCGTGGTCTTGATCTCGGCCACGTCGCGCGGGCGCGGGATGTCGATCGTGAATTCACCGATCAGCCGTGCGGCGGGGCCGGCGCTCATGATGACCACGCGGTCGCTCATGGCGATGGCTTCGTCGAGGTCGTGGGTGATGAAGAGCACGGCTTTTTTCTTCGCCGCCCAGAGGTCCAGCACCTCGTTCTCCATCAACTGCCGGGTCTGGATGTCGAGCGCGGAAAAGGGCTCGTCCATCAGGATGATGTCGGGGTCGAGCGCCAGCGTCTGCGCCAGCGATGTGCGCTTGCGCATGCCGCCCGAGAGCTGGTGCGGATAGCGGTCGCCAAAGCCGCCCAGGCCGACGCGGCGCAGCCACTCTTCGGCCAGTGGCTTGGCGTCGGCCACGCTGCGGAATTCAAGCCCCGCCATGACGTTGCCGAGCGCCGTGCGCCAGGGCATCAGGCTCTCGGACTGGAACATGTAGCCGGCGCGGGTGTTGATGCCCGCCAGCGGCGCGCCAAAAACTTCGACCGTGCCGGTGCTGGGCGCCAGCAGCCCGGCGGCGACGTTGAGCAGCGTGCTCTTGCCGCAGCCCGTCGGGCCGACCACCGAGACGAATTCGCTGTTCGCCACGGTCAGTGATACATCGCGCACTGCGGTGTAGCGCTGGGCTGCGTCGTGGTTGCTGACGAAAGTGCAGGCTACGCCCTGCAGCGACAACGCCGGGGCGGTCATGCGGGCAAGGCCTGCGCGCTGGTGCGCGCGCTTGGCTGGGTCAGCAACCCGATGAGCCACAGCAGCGCCACGATGGCTGCGGCGCCCATCAGCTGCTCACTCAAGCTGAGCCGGTGCGCAAACCACAGGAAGACGCTGGTGGCGGCCAGCACGGCCATGAACAGCAGCGCCGCCATGCACAGCGCGCGGCGGCTGGCCGGCGGGTCATAACGCTGCACTTGAGCGATGTCGAAAGCCGCCCTGGGCCAGCGCGCGGCCACGTCGGCCGGCCGCCAGCCGGGCGGCTTGAGCCACACGCGCAGCTTGTCGGCCCACAACGTTGCGCGCCACGAATCCAGCACCAGATCCCGATACACTTGCAGGTTAGCCCACAGCGGGTTCCAGCTGCGCAGCGGCGCGCGCGTGCCATAGACGATGGGTTCGGCCTCGTCTTCTTGCTTGAAGGTGCCGAACAGACGGTCCCACACGATCAGGATGCCACCGTAGTTCTTGTCCAGATAACGCTCATTCACCGCGTGGTGAACGCGGTGGTTGCTGGGGCTGCAGAACCAGCGGTCGAACCAACCCAGCTTGCCGATCTGCTGCGTGTGGACCCAGTACTGGTAGAGCAGGTCGATCAGCGCGACGACGCCAAACACCAGCGGCGGCACGCCCAGCACGGCAAGCGGCACATAGAACAGCCAGCCGAGCAGGAAGCCGCTGCTGGTCTGGCGCAATGCCGTGCCCAGGTTGTAGTCCTCGCTTTGGTGGTGTACCGCGTGCGCAGCCCACAGCGCCGCCACGCGGTGGCCGGCGCGGTGCAGCCAGTAGTAGCAGAAGTCGTAGGCCAACAGCGCAAAGAGCCACACCCACAACGCATCGGCTGGCAGCCGCGTGATGGCGACGTGCTCGAACACCAGCGTGTACATGCCGATGCGCAGCAGCTTGCCGAAGACACCGGTGACCTGGCTCATCACCCCGAGGCCGACGCTGTTCAGCGTGTCGTTCTGGCGGTAGGTGTTGCGGCCGCGCGCGCGGCCCACCGCGTATTCCAGCGCGATGAGCAGCAGGAAAACCGGGGTGGCGAGGACGATGATTTGTGCACCGGTCATGGGGCCAGACTGTGAATCCGCAAGGGTTGACGACAACCGGACCATGCAGCCTCTCCAGGGCCACGTCGCCCCGGGAAAACACCCGGTTGGTGAGGAACGCCACCGGAGCGCCGCTGCACCTCATGCGCGCCGGCCTACCATGCGGCCATGAACCCAACCCTGCTCATCACCGGCGGCAGCCGCGGCATCGGTGCAGCCACCGCAAGGCTGGCCGCACAGCGCGGCTGGGACGTGGCCGTCAACTGCACACGCGACGTCGCGGCCGCAGAAGCCGTGGCCACGGACGTGCGCGCAGCCGGCCGCCGGGCGCTGGTGCTGCAAGGCGATGTCGGCGTGGAAGCCG
>JANNGN010000300.1:0-1780 GCA_031403895.1 Rubrivivax sp.
GCGCCGCCTGTGCAAGCCCTTTCGACGCCGCCATCCTCGACATCATGCTGCCCGAGATGGACGGCTTCGAGCTCTGCCGCACCATCCGCAGGACGAGCACGCTGCCGATCATCATGCTCACCGCGCGCGGTGACGTGATGGACCGCGTGGTGGGGCTGGAACTGGGCGCCGACGACTACCTGCCCAAACCCTTCGAGCCGCGCGAACTGCTGGCGCGCATCCAGACCGTGCTGCGGCGCACAGTGGCAACGCCGGTGGCCATTGCCAGCCCGCCGTCGGGCAGCCTGCGCTTCGACGGCATCGAGATCGACCTCGACCGCCGCAACGTGCTGCGCCAGGGCACGCCGGTGGAACTGACCAGCACCGAATTCGAACTGCTCGCGCTGCTGGCCGCCGCGCCCGGCAAGGTCTTCAGCCGCGACGACATCCTGGCCCGCCTGCGCGGCCTGAGCGGCAGGACGGCCGAAGACATCCACAGCCGCGCGGTGGACATCCTCGTCAGCCGGCTGCGCAAGAAGCTGGAGCCGCTGGACGCGATCCACACGCTGCGCAACGTGGGCTATCTCTTTGCCGGCGTGCGGCTGTAGGAAGCGGCAAAGTTGGCGTGAGAAAAAAACCTTGGCACCACAGCATCAAGGCCCGCTTGCTCGGCCTGTTTGTGGTGCTGGCGCTGTGCATCGCCACCGTCTTCCTGCTGGGCATGCAGCGCCTGCTGCAAAGCGGCTGGCAGGCCTATGCCAGGCCGCTGGTGGCCGACTACGTGGACCGGTTGGCGCTCGAGATCGGCAGCCCGCCAGACGCCGCCAGGGCCCGCGCGATGACGCAGCGGCTGCCGATCAGCGTGCGCATCGAAGGGCCGGCGGTGCAGCTGGACACCACCAGCAGCGCAGCGCAAAAGTGGCGTGCGGACCGCGAACGTCGTGGCAACCGCGCCCGCCAAGACTTTGTTGATGGCGATGACGACGAGCCCTACACCGGCGGTTTCAGCCTGTCGCGCAGCACCGCCGACGGCCACCAGATCCACTTCGCGCTGGCCACACCACCCGACGCCATGCGCTCGCGTCTGTTCGGCTGGGCCACGCTGGCTGCGCTGCTGGTGTTGACGGCGCTGGCCTACCTCACCGTGTGGCGCCTGCTGCGCCCGCTGCAGGACATCACGGCCGGCGTCGAGGCCTTCGGCCGCGGCCGGTTCGACACGCCGATCCCGCTGCGCCGGCGCGACGAACTGGGTGACTTGAGCGAACGCATCAACACCATGGCCGCCAGCCTGCACGGCATGCTCGACGCCAAACGCGCGCTGCTGCTGGCCATGAGCCATGAACTGCGCAGCCCCCTCACGCGCGCCCGCGTCAACGCCGAATTGCTGGACGAGACACCCGAACGCAGCGCGCTGCTGCGCGACCTGGGCGAGATGCGCGACCTCATCACGAGCCTGCTCGAAAGCGAACGCTTGGGCCGCGTGGGTGACAAGGCAGGGGGCCACGGCGCACTGCAGACTGAAAGCCTCGATCTGGCAGCGCTGGCGCGCGAAGTGGCAGCAGCCCAAGGCCTGCCGCTCACCCTGCAACTGGATGCAGGCATCGGCCCCGTGCAGGCCGACGCCACGCGCCTGCGCCTGCTGCTGCGCAACCTGATCGAAAACGCGCGCCGCCATGCGGCCGACGCACCGCAGCCACCCCAACTTTTCCTGCGTCGCGAAACCGGAAGCTCAGGCGCCGCATGCCTGGCGCTTGGCCTGCGCGACCACGGCCCCGGCGTCGCGCCCGAGCAGCTGCCGCAC
>JANNGN010000301.1:0-11205 GCA_031403895.1 Rubrivivax sp.
AGGGTGAGGCCGGCGCCACGGTCATCGCCGTGCGCCAGCGCCTGTGCAAAGTCGGCCGTGATGCCCAGTGCCTCGGGCAGCCGCACTTCAGGCAGGTAGCGCTGGTTGAGCCGTTCAAGCCGCATTGCGACGGCCTGCATCGGGTCGCGTGCGCACAGCAGCACCTCGTGCCCGCCAGCGGCCGCAGCCGCCGCCAGCGCCGTGCCCCAGGCGCCAGCACCAAGTACCGCGATCTTCACCGCTGAACCGGGGCCAGCAAGCGCGTCAGTAGCCTTGCAGGCCGCGCGCTCGCAGAGCTCGCGCCCGAACTGAGGCAATCGCGTGTGCGCAGGCACACGCTCATGTCCTCAGTTCGCCCCGGTGATGATGCGCGAGCCGCCGTTGCTCTGCGCCGCAGCCTGTGCCTGCTGGGCTTCGAACATGGCCTGGAAGTTGACTTCGGTGAGCAGGATCGGCGGGAAGCCGGCGCGCGTGCAGACATCGGAGACGATGGCGCGCAAATACGGGTAGATCATCTGCGGGCAGACGATGCTGATGATGCCTTGCATCTGTTCTTCGGGCACGTGGCGAATCTCGAAGATGCCGGCCTGCTTGGCTTCCACCAGGAACAGCACCTTGTCCTTCACCTTGGTGGTGACGGTGGCGGTGACGGTGACTTCAAAGATGCCCTCGGACACCGGCGCGGCGGCCATGGCCAGGTTGATATCGACCTGCGGCTGCGCCTGCTCCAGCAGGATGCCCGGCGAATTGGGCTGCTCCAGCGACAGGTCCTTCAGGTACATGCGCTGGATCTGGAAAACGGGGGTCTCGTCGGCCATGGTGTGGGTCGTGTGTTCGTGGGTGGAAGAAGGCCCGGCGCCATGAAGCGCCGAGCCGGGGCCGCGCATTATCTGCCAGCCACCGCGCGCACCTGCCCGCCAGCGGCGGGCCGAATGCACGGCGGGATTGGCGTTTGGAGGTGAGTTTTCAGCGCCCCAGCAGCGGCAGCAGGCCACCGCTCTGGTCCAGCGCCATCAGGTCGTCGCAGCCGCCGACATGGGTCTGGCCGATGAAGATCTGCGGCACCGTGCGCCGGCCGGTGCGCGCCACCATCAAGTCGCGCTGCGTGGGGTCGAGGTCAACCCGGATCTCGTCGATGTCCTGCACGCCGCGCTGCTTCAACAGTGCCTTGGCGCGCACACAAAACGGGCACACCTGGGTGGTGTACATCTGGACGGCGGTCATGCGGTGGTCCCTGTGGCCTTGGAGCTGCGGATTGTCGTGCTTCGGCGCTGCGCGTGCAGCCAGCGGGGCCAAGCCGGGCTCAAGCGACTTTGTCCGCCACCTTGCCAGCCACCTTGTCCGCCACCTTGGCCACGGGCAACTGCGCTTCGCGCCAGGCCGCCGTGCCGCCGGTCACGGCCACCGCCTTTTCGAAGCCGGCCTTGCGCAGCTGTGCCGCAGCGCGGCCGGCACGGGTGCCGGTGGGGCACAACAGCAACAACGGCAGGGCCTTGTTGCTGGGCAGGGCCTTGGATGTCTCGATCTGGCCCGCCGGCACATTGCGCGCCCCGGCCGCATGGCCGGCCGCGTATTCGGCCGGCTCGCTGACATCGATCAGCACGCCCTTCTCGCGGTTGATCAGGCGCACCGCTTCGCCAGTGCCCACTGAACCCGCGCCACCGGCGCCCTTGCGCAGCACCGGCCACAAGAGCAGGGCGCCCGAGCTCAGGGCAACCAGGAGCAGGAGCCAGTTATCGACGAAGAATTTCAAGGGGGATCCCGCCATGGTGCAAAACCCTGAATTATAGAATCGTGCCCATGCACAAGCTCGTACTCATCCGCCACGGCGAATCGACCTGGAACCTGGAAAACCGCTTCACCGGCTGGACCGACGTGCCGCTGACGGCCACCGGTGTCGAGCAAGCGCGCCATGCCGGGCGCCTGCTGCGCGAAGCCGGGCTTGATTTCGACGTGGCCTACACATCGGTGCTCAAGCGCGCGGTGTGGACGCTGTGGCATGCGCTGGACGAACTCGACCGCACCTGGCTGCCGGTGCAGAACGACTGGCGCCTGAATGAACGCCACTACGGCGCCCTGCAGGGCCTGAACAAGGCCGAAACGGCGCGCCAGTACGGCGACGAGCAGGTGCTGGTCTGGCGCCGCAGCTACGACACGCCGCCGCCCGCACTGGCCGTCGGCGACGCCCGCAGCGAACGTGCCGACGTGCGCTACGCCAAGCTGCAGCCGGCGCAAATACCGCTCACCGAATGCCTGAAGGACACCGTGGCGCGCGTACTCCCGTTCTGGAATCAACGCATCGCACCGGCCCTGCAGATCGGCCAGCGGATCGTGATCTCGGCCCACGGCAACAGCATCCGCGCCATCGTGAAGATGCTCGACGGCATTGCTGACGACGACATCGTGGGCGTCAACATTCCGAATGGCATCCCGCTCGTCTATGAACTGGACAAGGCGCTGGCGCCGATCAGGCATTACTATCTGGGTGACGCCGAAGCGGCCGCCCGCGCTGCCGCAGCCGTGGCGAACCAGGGCAAGGCGTAGGCCTGTCGCTGGCGCCGCCCGCGACACGCACTACACCCGCCACACTCGCCACACCCGCTACAACAGCTACAGGTAGAGCAGGCCAAACACCTGCTCGGGCAGGATGCGCGGCAGGCCGCTGCGGTCAGTCAGCGGGCCCGCAATGCCCAACCCGGCTGCCGCAGTGTCGCGCCGCGGCCCACCGGAGACAGGCCGCCCGCTGGCGCTGAGCAACACAGCCACCTCAATGCCGGCGCTGGCGGTGGCGCGCCGCACGACGATGCCGGCTTCGCCGTTTTTCAGCCGCACCAGCTCACCCGGCGGGTACAGGCCAACGGCTTTGATCAATGCGCCGGCAATGCTGCTGGCGGGGTCTTGCTGGAACAGTTGGCGCACGGCAACCAGCGTCGGCAGCGCCGCACGGAACGCGCGCGGGCTGACCTTGGCGGTGTAAACGTCGGCCGCGCGCACCAGTCGGACCAGCTCATCGGGTTCGGCGATGGCACGCGGGTAGCCGCAGGCGCCGGGCTGCTCGTGATGGTCTTCGACAGCGCTCAACCAATCGGCATCGGTGACGCCACTGGCGCGCAGCATCTCGGCCGATCTGCCCGGGTGGGCGCGAATCTGCGCCATCTGCTTCTTGCTCGGCGGTTCTGCCTGTTCGGCCATGCGGGCCTGCAGTTCGACAATCGATGTGTTCATGGTCAGGGCCACGGCCACCGCGCGGTGCATGCGCTCGACGCTCCAGCCCAGGATCGTCGCCGTCAGCTGCACCACCAGGCCCGCGTAGCGCGCGTGGTGCTGCGCATAGAGCGCAAAGCGCCGGTCGTCCTGGCGCACCAGCGTGAACAGCGCGGCGTCGGGCTGGCTGCTGACGAGCGCCACCTGCTGCTGCACCAGAGGCTCCAACAGCGGCATCGCCGCAGCCTCGCGGCCGACCTGGCGCAGGGCCTCGTCGATGTCCCAGACATGGCGCTCCCAGCGGTCGAACCAGGTCAGCCTGCGGTTGCTTAGCGACTGGCCGGTGTCGGCGCCGTGGCTCTGCTGGCGGGCCTGGCGCAGGGCCTGCACCTCGTCGTACTCCACACACGCGCCGCGTTCCAGCAACGCCATGATCTGGCGCGCGTCCAGCACACACTGGCCCTGCGCCAGCAAGAGCCGGCCCTGGCCGTCCAGCACGCGAAATGGTAGCGGCGCGCCCACAGTCATGAGGTCGCGCACGCCGTCCAGCGGCAGCGTGGCGGGGTTGCCGGTCATGGCGGGATCATGCAGCGGTCGTTGGCGCGGTCATTGGCGCGGTCATTGGCAAGGTCATGGGCAATGTCAGGCGCTGTGGGCGACGGCGGATGCCAGCAGCGGCACCACGCTCACCGCATTGCTGGCGTGCGGCACGCAGTCGGTGCTCCAGACCTGGCGCACGCCGGCCGAGCGCACGTGGGCCAGCGCGTCGCCGACGAACAGCGCATGCGTGACTGCCACGTCCACGCTGGCCGCGCCGCGCGCCAGCGCACCCCGCGCCGCCGCTGCCAGCGTGCGGCCGGTGCTGGCCACATCGTCCAGCACCACCACGGCGCGGCCCACCACGTCCTGGTCGGGCAGGGCTACCTCGACATCGCGGTCGCCGCGGCGCTGCTTGCGGCACACCGCATGGTCCAGCCCCTGTGCGGCGGCTGCGGCGCGTACCCACTGCCCCGCTTCTTCGTCAGGCGCCAGCAGCAACGCACGCGGCACCTGGCGCGCCACATGCTCGCCGAGCAGCGGCGCTGCGCTCAGCGCCAGGCCGCGGCGGCCGGGTACCACCTGCTCCAGCGTCGCCACGCGGTGCAGATGCGGGTCAACCGTGATCACGGCATCGAAGGCACCGGCCAGCAGGCTGCCGAGGTGGCGCTGGCTGACCACTTCGCCCGGCGTGAAGGCCATGTCCTGGCGCATGTAGGCCAGATAGGGGCTGACCAGCGTCAGGCGCGCCGCACCCAGTTCGCGCGCGCCAGCGGCGGCCAGCAGCAGCGGCGCGAGCTTGTCGTTGGGCTGCTGCAGGCCGCGCAGCAGCGCGGTGTGCGGCGGCAGCACAGGCGGCAGGCGCAGCCGCGTTTCGCCGTCGGGGAATTGGTGTACTTCGATCAAGCAGAAGGCCCAGCCCAGGGCCTGCGCCAGCCGCTGTGCGAGCGGCGCTTCATCGTCAAAGGCCAGCAGCATGGTCATCGTTTCAACCTCTCGGCCACCAGGCCTTGCAACAGTGCCGCCAGTGCGCGGCGATCGGCGTCCTGCGTGCCCACCGAGGGCAGCAGTTCAACGCTGACGGCCAGGCCCCGCGCCAGGGCCACGCGCCACAGACTTTGCAACAGCGTCGTCTCGCCGATGAAGGTCACGGCTTCGCTGAAGGGCCCGCGCGGGTCGCTGAAGCGCAGCACCACCGGCTGCACCGGTGTCGCGGTGGCGACGGCCGCCTGCAGCAGGTTGGCATGGAAGGGCAGCAGCTCGGGCCCGGTGCCGGTGGTGCCTTCAGGGAACACCGCCACCGTGTCGCCCGCGTTCAGGGCCGCAGCCACGGCGTGTACCACGCGCACCGCGTCTCGCTTGCGGTCGCGTTCGATGAACAGCGTGCCGGCATTGCGGATCAGCCAGCCCAGCATTGGCCACGCCAGCACGTCGGCCTTGGACACGAAGCGTGCATGCGGCGCCGCCGCGTGGATGGCGGCGATGTCGAGCCACGAGATGTGGTTGGCCACGATCAGCGTCGCACCCGGCTGCGGCGTGCCGCTGACTTGCAGCGTCAGCCCCATCGCGCGCACGAGGCCTGCCGACCACCAGCGGATGTGCTCATGGCGCGCCGCAGCGTCCAGCGCCGGGAAGCGCGTCATCACCAGCATGCCGTGCAGCACATGCAGCGTGGCGCGCAGCAGGCGCCAAACGGCGACCACGGTCTGCATCAGCGCGCCACTGATTCCAGCCGCTCGTACGCCACCGTGCCGGCCACCAGCGTGGCGCGCACGCGGCCGGGCAGTGCCATGCCGGTGCTGGCAAAGGCGAAGGGCGTGTGTTTGCCCTGGCTGAGCAGCACCCCGGGCTCGACCATCCACAGCGCGGCGTCGTCGAAGATGCAGACATCCGCCACGCCGCCTTGCACCAGCCGGCCGGCACTGGTGCTGAGCGAACCGATGGCGTCGCCGAGCACACGCACCGGGTCCACCGTCACGCGCGCCAACGTCTGGCCCAGCGGCAAGCCCAGATCCTGGCCCCAGCGCAGCGCCAGGCTGAGCAGCAGTTCAAGCCCCGTCGCGCCGGGCTCGGCTTCACCGAAAGGCAGGTTCTTCATGTCCTCGGCCACCGGGTTGTGGTCGGAGACGAGCGCGTCGATCGTGCCGTCGGCCAGTGCCGCGCGCAGTGCGTCGCGGTCGGCGCCCTGGCGCAGCGGTGGCGTCAGCCGCATGTCGGCGTTGAAGTAGCCGATGTCGATGTCGGTCAGGTGCAGCGAATGGATGCTGACGTCGGCCGTGACGGGCAACCCTTCGGCCTTGGCCGCACGCAACAGCGCCACGCCCGCCGCGCTGGACAGGCGGCACAGGTGTACGCGCGCCTGCGTCACGCGCACGAGTTCGAAGATGGTGTGCAGCGCGATCGTCTCGGCGATCACCGGCACGCCTGACAAGCCCAGCCGTGTCGCCACCGCGCCCTGCGCCGCCACGCCGTTGCCGAGCGCCGCGTCTTGCGGCCGCAGCCACACCGTGTAGCCATGGGTGGCAGCGTACTGCAGCGCGCGCAGCATGACGAGCGTGTCGGCCAGCGCCACGTCGGCCTGCGAAAAGCCGACGCAGCCGGCTTCGGTGAGTTCGACCATCTCGGTCAGCGTGGCGCCTTCGAGCTTGCGCGTCAGCGCGCCCAGCGGAAAGAGCCGGCAGCGCGACAGTTTGCGGGCGCGGAACTTCAGCATCTCGACCAGGCCCGGCTCGTCGAGCACCGGGTCGGTGTCGGGCAGGCAGACGAGGCTCGTGACGCCGCCGGCGGCGGCGGCGGCAAGTTCGCTCTCAAGCATGCCTTCGTGTTCCTGGCCGGGCTCGCGCAGGCGTGCCGCCAGGTCCACCAGGCCGGGCGCGACGACGAGGCCGCTGGCGTCGATCGTCCGCTCAGCCTGGAAGTCAGGCTGCGCGCCGATGCTGACGATGCGGCCGGAGGCTATTGTGATGTCGGTGACTTCATCGCGGCCCGATGCGGGGTCGATGACGCGGCCGTTGCGGATCAGGATCTTCACGCTTGATTCCCCGCAACCGTGCTCATCACGGCCATGCGCACGGCAATGCCGAAGGTCACCTGCGGCAGGATCACGCTGTGGCTGCCATCGGCCACCGCCGAGTCGATCTCCACGCCTCGGTTGATCGGCCCCGGGTGCATCACGATGCAGTCGGGTTTGGCCAGCACGAGCTTCTCCGCCGTCAAACCGTAACTCTTGAAGAACTCGCCCGCACTCGGCAGCATGGCGCCGCTCATGCGTTCGTTCTGCAGCCGCAGCATGATGATGACGTCGGCGCCCTTGATGCCGTCTTCCATGCGGTGGCAGACGCGCACGCCCATGGCGGCCAGGTCGCCCGGCACCAGCGTCTTCGGGCCGACGGCGCGGATGTCGGGCACGCCGAGCGTGGTCAGCGCATGGATGTCGGAACGCGCCACGCGCGAATGCACGATGTCGCCAACGATGGCCACCGAGATCTGGCTGAAGTCCTGCTTGAAGTGGCGGATGGTGTACATGTCCAGCAGCCCCTGCGTCGGGTGCGCATGGCGCCCGTCACCGGCATTCACCACATGCACATGCGGCGCCACATGCTGCGCGATGAGGTACGGCGCGCCGCTTTCTGCATGGCGCACGATGAACATGTCGGCGTGCATGGCCGACAGGTTGGCGATCGTGTCGAGCAGGCTCTCGCCCTTGGCGGTGGAACTGCGTGCGATGTCGAGGTTGATGACGTCGGCGCTCAGCCGCTTGGCCGCGATCTCGAAGGTGGTGCGGGTGCGCGTGCTGTTCTCGAAGAACAGGTTGAAGACGCTTTTTCCGCGCAGCAACGGCACCTTCTTCACGTCGCGGTCGTTGACGCTGAGGAAGGTGCCCGCGGTGTCCAGGATCTGCGTCAGCACCGCCTTCGGCAGCCCTTCGATCGACAGCAGGTGGATCAGCTCGCCGTGGGCGTTGAGCTGGGGGTTGCGGCGCGACAGCATCAGGCCGACCCGCGCACGCTGAAGGCAAAGCTGCCGTCGTCGAGTTTCTTCAGCGACAGGCGCTGCGCCGCAGGCAGCACTATCTTGGCGGCGGCAAAGGCCGGCGCCACCGGCAGTTCACGCCCGCCGCGGTCCACCAGCACGGCCAGCGTCACGCTTGCCGGGCGGCCGAAGTCGAAGAGTTCATTCACCACGGCGCGGATCGTGCGGCCGGTGTAGAGCACGTCGTCGATGAGCACGATGTGGCAGCCGTCGATGGCAAAGGGCAGGCTGGTGGTGCCAGAACCGGCACCGCTACCGGCACCCGGGCTGAGCACCAGGCCACGCTCTGAAAAGTCGTCGCGGTGCAGCATGCTGCTGATGACGCCGTAGGCCTTGTCACCGCCGGGCAGGCCCAGGTCACGCTGCAGACGCTCGGCCAGCCAGGCGCCGCCGCTCCAGATGCCGACCAGCGCCGCACCGGGCCGCAGCAGCGCTTGCACACCCTGGCGCAATTCGGCGTACAGCGATTCGGCGTTCAGCTCAAGCATCGCTCTCGTCCCCTGGGTCTTGCGGCAGCGCGCGCAGGAACTGGTCCAGGATCAGCGCGGCGGCGGCCGCGTCGGCATCCGCCGCGCCCATCGCCAGTGCTTCGGTCGTGGTGTAGCGCTCGTCCACCTCATGCACCACAAGGTGGAAGCGGCCGTGCAGTTGGCGCGCAAAGCGACGCGCGCGAAGGGTGTTGTCGTGCTCGGCGCCGTCGGGGTGGAAGGGCACGCCGACGACCAGCGCGTCGGGCCGCCATTCGTCGATCAGCAGCGCCAGCGCTGCAAAGCGGGCGTCACCTTCGGCGGCCACGGTCTTCAGCGGCTGCGCCTGCCCGAGCAGCGTGTTGCCCACCGCCACACCGACGCGGCGCATGCCGAAGTCAAAGGCCAGAAAACTGCGGGTCGGCACGGCGTGGCGATGGGACCGCTCAGGCACGCCGCTCAAGCATGCCCGGCCACTTGCGACAGCATGCGCGGGTCGATGCCGAGCAGGCCCACGGCGCGGTTGTAGCGCTGCTCGATGGGGGTGTCGAAGATGACGGCCGGGTCGGCATCCACCGTCAGCCAGCCGTTGCGGCCGAGTTCGTCTTCCAGCTGCCCGGCCCCCCAGCCGCTGCAGCCCAGCGTCACCAGCACCTTGGGCGGACCGCTGCCGTCGGCCAGCGCTTCGAGCACGTCTTTGCTGGTCGTCATTTCCAGCCCGCCAGGGATCGACAGCGTGGAGTTGTATTGCACCGCGCCGGCAGCGCGTTTTTCGTGCAGCACGAAGCCGCGTTCGGTCTGCACCGGGCCGCCGAAGTACACCGGCTGTTCGCCCAGTTCATGGCGGTCGAGCCGCAGTTCGACTTTCTCGAACAGCTTCTTCAGCTTGATGTCGATCGGCTTGTTGATGACGAGTCCGAGCGCGCCGTTTGCGGTGTGCTCGCACAGGTACACCACCGTGCCCTCGAAAGTCTCGTCCGCCATGCCGGGCATGGCAATGAGGAACTGGTTCGTGAGGTCGATGCGCGGGGCCGGTGCCATGAGCGGGATTCTAGGGCGTGCAGCACACTACCCTGCATGGAAAAGCCGGCGCTGGACAAACCCCTGGACAAGGCACTCGTGTGGCTGCGCCGCGACCTGCGCGTGCATGACCACGCCGCGCTGCACCACGCACTGCGCGCCGCGCGCCAGGTGTGGTGCGTGTTTGTTTTTGACCGCGCCATCCTCGACCCCTTGCCGCGCGCAGACCGTCGCGTCGAATTCATCCGCGACAGCCTGGTCGGCGTGGACGCCGAACTGCGCGCACTGGCCGCGTCGCACGGCATTGAAGGCGGCGGGCTGATCGTGAAGCACGGCTGGGCGCATGAAGAGATTCCGGCGCTGGCGGCAGGCCTTCACGTGCAGGCCGTGTACGCCAGCCACGACGACGAACCCGCCGCACTGGCGCGCGACGCGCGCGTGCGCGGGCTGCTGGCCAATGCCGGCGTGGCGCTGCACACCAGCAAGGACCACGTCGTGTTCGAGCGCAGCGAAGTGCTGACCCAGAGTGGCGGCGCGTTCTCGGTCTTCACGCCGTACAAGAACGCGTGGCTGAAAAAGTGCGAGCCGTTTTATCTGTCCGCGTACCCGGTCGCCAAACATGCCTCGGCGCTGGCACCGCGCCCGGCGGGCGTTGCGGGTGTGCCGACGCTGCAGGCGATTGGTTTCCAGCCCACCAATCTGCACCAGCTGCGCCTGCCCAGCGGCCCGGCCGGCGCGCAGGAACTGCTGGCCGACTTTCTGGACCGCATTGACGGCTATCACGAGGCGCGCGACTTCCCCGCCATCAAGGGCCCGAGCTACCTGAGCACGCACCTGCGCTTCGGCACCGTGTCGATACGCCGGCTGGCGCGCGAGGCGCATGACCGCCGCGAAGCCGGTTCACGCGGCGCCGAGGTGTGGCTGTCGGAACTGATCTGGCGCGACTTCTACCACCAGGTGCTGCACCACCACCCGCGCGTGGTCACGGGCTCTTTCAAAGTGGATTACGACCGCATCAAGTGGGACCACGGCAAGGCTGCCGACGCGCTTTTCAAGGCCTGGTGCGAAGGCCGCACCGGCTATCCGCTGGTGGACGCCGCCATGCACCAGATCAACCAGACCGGCTACATGCACAACCGCCTGCGCATGGTGGTCGCCAGCTTCCTGACGAAAGACTTGGGGCTGGACTGGCGCCGTGGCGAGGCCTACTTCGCGCTGCACCTGAACGACTTCGACCTCGCTGCCAACAACGGCGGCTGGCAATGGGCGGCTTCATCGGGCTGCGACGCGCAGCCGTATTTCCGCATCTTCAACCCCGTGAGCCAAAGCGAGAAATTTGACGCCCAGGGCCGTTTCATCCGCCGCTACTTGCCCGCATTGGCGCAGCTGCCCGACGCGCTGATCCACGCGCCCTGGCTGGCACGGCCCGTCGATCTGGCGGCAGCGGGTGTGACGATCGGCGGCAGCTACCCGGCGCCCGTGGTGGCACATGACGCAGCGCGACTGCGCACGCTGGAGCGTTATGCGGTGGTGAAGGCGCGCGGAGCGTAGAGCGGGCTAGAGGGCAAGACAGCAAGAGGGCAGGAGGGCAGCAGTCTCGGCCGCGCCAGCCGGTTCACGCGCTCTTCACCCCGCCAGCCCCCACTGCGCCAGACTGATGATCCGACCGTCGCGTGCAGCCTTGCGCAGATAGCCGCCATCGGCCGTCACCAGCAGCGCGCCTTCCGTCTCCAGCGCCACTGCGTGGTACAGCGTGTCGAACAGGTGGTGCTGATGACGTGCCGCCAGTTCGACCGCGCGCGCCATCACGGCGGGTCTGTCAATCACCTGCATCTGGATGTCGAGCAGATCGCCGAGCAGCGACAGCGCCTGATCGGGCAGCTCCCGCGCCAGCACTGCCGCCACCTCGGCGACAAAATGCACCGGCTGGTGCAGCGTCACGGCC
>JANNGN010000302.1:0-4278 GCA_031403895.1 Rubrivivax sp.
CTGCCGCAGCAGCGCGTCAAGCCGGCGCTGGCGCTGTCGCTGCACACCACCAAGGCGGCACTGCGCGCGCAGCTGCTGCCGCGTGCACCACGTTTTGACCCGGCCGATCTGGTCATGGAAGGTGAACGTTACGCACGCACCACCGGCTACCCGGTCCAGTACCAGTGGACGCTGATCGAGGGCGTGAATGACGGCGACGACGAGGTCGAAGGCATCGCACGGCTGCTGGCCGGCAAATACGCGTTGATGAACCTGATTCCGTACAACAGCGTCGATGGGCTGATCTACCGCCGGCCGAGCTGGGAACGCGCGGCGGAGATGGCACGGCTGCTGCACCGGCGCGGCGTGCTGACCAAGCTGCGGCAGTCGGCGGGGCAGGATGTGGATGCGGGGTGCGGGCAGTTGCGGGCGCGGAACGCGGCGGGCGGTGTTTCTCGGTGGATCGAGATTCGGGCTTCGGTGGCTTGAGCAGCCGCGATGAACTCGCGGCTTCTGTGATGCGGCTCAGGTTCACGTCCCGACAGACCACACCTCCGCCGTCTTGCTCTCGAACAGGCTATCGCGTCAGTCCAGGAAGTAGCGAACTTGTGGGGTTTGGGTTCGTGCGGTTCCAGGATGCGCCACACAGTGTGTGTTGCCAGCGCGCGAGTCGGACGTGGAAAAAGATTCTGCTGAAACGAAGTACTAGGGATTGCGCGCATTGCCGCCGCGAGCGTGCAATTACATTGCGACGCGGCCGACTGCGGCGCCGGGGGACAGCGATGAAGCAGCAACGTAAGCCAGGCTTTGTGGGTGTCGCGGCAGCGGCGATGGTGGTGCTGGCGACGGCCCAGGTGTCGTGCGGCGGCGGGGTCGGCGAGTTGATCGCGGTGGCGGCGTTTCTTGGCAGCGGCGGCGGCCAGTTCCAGCTCGAACCGCGCCCGGTGCCGGCCACCTACGGCATCTTCGACGACGCGATGACATTGAGCCTCACGTCCGATGCCACCGGCACGGTGGCGCCCGACCTCTACGCCAGCGGCTACAACATCAACGTCATCGGCGTCAACGGCGTCCGGCTGCAGGCCTGCAGCAACCGCAGCGGGCGCGTCGAGGGCGATCGCGTGACGATCGGAAACTGCTTCAGCGGCCGCTACGAAAACGTCAACCGCATCGTCTCGGACGACGGCACACGGGCGCTGTACCACGAGTTCGACCCCAACCTCACCACGGGCCTGTGGGTCGACGTCAACGACGCCGGCCGCGCCTTCAAGTTCGTCGGCAGCAGCGTCGCCTGCGAATACGCGGGCTCCACCAAGCGCGCCGCCAGCGTCGTACGGCGCAGCGCCAGCATCACGCAGGCGCAGGTCGGCCAGCCGTTCACTTTGGTGACTTCGGGCATCACCTCGCTGGCGGTTGTCGGCGGCAGCACCTGGACCGGCGAATTCATCGGCATCAGCGGGCTGCGCCTGAGAAGCGGCAGCACGACGCTGGAACTGCAGCGGCGCAACCTGCAGCCGCCCGCCGCGTGCCCGTAGCGGCAAGCGGCCGAGCCACGTGGCGGTGGCGCCCGGGCCCCACGCTCAACCACGCGCTCAACCGGACGCTCAGGAGACGCGCGCGAAGAAGCGTTCGCGCCTGAGACGTGTCGTTCGCGAGGCGTTGCCGCGCTGCCACTCGAACACCGCCTCGGCAACGCCGCGCAGGCGGCCCCATGCGGCCGCCGGCGTGGGCTGCGGCAGCGGCGTGCCGTCGAGCGCGAGCAACAGGTCGCCGGCACGCACGCCAGCGGCTGCCGCCGGACTGCCAGCCAGCACCTGCTGCGCGACCAGGCGCCCGTCGGCCGCTGCCAGCACAACACCGAAGCCGCCTGGCAACGGCGCAGCCCCGATGCCGGCGGTGGTCCAGGCTCGACGGGCGGCGGGGTCGTGGCCGAGCACGGCGTCGGCGAACAGCGCCATGCCGATCACGCCGACGACGCCGCGCAGCGACGCCACGTCGCGCATCGGCGACCCGGGCAGCAGCATCACGGGCACGTCGTGCCACTCGGCCGCGGCCACACGCAGGCGCGCCAGCAACACGGCCGACACCGTGGTGCGGCCGCCGATGCCTGCGACGTCGATGCGGGCGCTGCTGCCAGCGGCCGCACCGAGCGCCTGGGCAGCGTCGCCCCAGAGCATCAAGCCGCCAGCGAACCCGGTGTCCAGCAGCAGCGGCATCGGCGCACGGTCGCCCCACAGCGCGCTGACCACCGGCAGTGCGTGGTCGGGACTGAGCGGCAGTGTGGCGACACCGGCTGCCGGCGGCGTCACCGTGCCGGCCTCCCAGAGCAGCGAACCCAGGTCAAGCCGCCAGCGCGCCGCGCCGAGCGTCGGCCAGCCGACGATGCCCAGCACCGGCTCGCCGGCTGCCGCGGCGTGCGCCGACAAGTCGAGCACCGCCGCGTCGTGCAGCGGCACGCCCGCGCCGCCGGCCTGCAGCAGGGGTGGCTCGACCGCCGGCACGCTGTCGAGCCGGCCGCCTGGCCCGCGGACACGGCGCGTGCCGCGCGCACGCAGCCCAAGCTGCGCCGCCAGCGCCGTGTCCACGACGGTGGCCTCGGCGCCGCTGTCGAACAGCCACAGGCCAGCCGCGCTGGCACCCGCTGTGCTGGCCACTGCGTCGAACGCCGCCAGGCCGCCGACATCGCCCAGCTGCAGCCAGCGCAACGGGCCGCGGGCGACGAAGCCTGGGTGGCGAGCGGGCGCGGGCGCGGCCGCAGCGCGGTCTGCATCGCCGGTGGCTGGTGCGACAGCGCTTGCAGCGGCAGCAGCAGGCGCTGCCCGCGCCTGCGTTGCAGCAGCGTTTCGCCCCGGCAACGCCGCTGCCGCCAGAGCCGCCAGCAGGCGGCGGCGGCACAGTGGCGGGCCGGCGAGGCGCATCAGACGATCTCGCGCTCGAGCGCCGCGACCGTCTGCGTCGCGCGGCGCGACAGCTCGTCCAGCGCATCGCCAGCGCAGCCCAGCAGCGCCTCGCGCCGTGCTTCCTGCTCCGCCGTGGCCGGCTGCGCAGGCACGGTCGTCATCAGCGCATGCACGATCTCGTGGATTTTGTTCAGCGCGAACATCTCGCCCCGATAGACCTGCTCGATGCGCTCGGCCAGTGCCCGCATGTCCTCGCACAGACCGCGATAGCGCGCCCATGCGGCGTTGATGCGGTCGCGGTGCAGGCTGAGATGCGCGATGAACGGGTCGGCCGCCGCGTTGTACAGGCGGACCGACTCGCGCACGTGCTCGAACGCAGCCGGGTTCGTCGTCAGGACGCCGAGCCGGTTGCCGAGCGACGCACGCCACTGGTAGGCGGCCTGCTTGTACGCCGTCAGCTCTTGCGTGAATGCGTCGAGCAGCGAGCGCCGGGCCGTGCTGCGCAGCGTCTCGACGAGCCGGCTTGAGTGCGCGAAAAGCTGCTCGGCGAGCGCCGCCGACGCCTGCGCGAGCCCGGCCGGCGAGTGCTCGAGCGCCGTCAGGTACAGCCGGTCGTCCAGCTGCGGGACCTCGTGCAGCCGGGCGCGCACGTCTTCCAACAGCACCGGAATCACGAAGGGCCTGCCCAGGCTCTGCTCGCGCTCGAGCCCCCACGCCACCTCGCGCGGCACCCAGGCGCGCGCCAGTGCGGCCGCGTCGAGGAAGACGACCATGTAGTCGCATGCCTCGGCGATGGCGTCCTCGATGCGGCGGCCGAAGCGCTCGCCGGCAGCCATCTCGTCCTGGTCGAGCCAGCAGTCGACATGCGCAGGCAGCCGCTCGGCGATGCGGCGCACAAGCGGCTTCGATTCGCTGGCATGACTGAGGAACAGGCGCATGCCAGAAGTTTTAGAGCGCCGGGCTGCGGGCGTCAAGCCACCCTCAGGCCACCGTCAAACCGCCGCCCGTGATCCGGGCCGGAGACCCGGATCCTCCGCCAGGCATGAACTGTCCTCAGGACCGTTCATGTCCGGGCGGAGTACCCCCGCGGAATCGCCGCCAGCAGCCGCTTCGTGTAGTCCTCTTTCGGCGCCGCCAGAATCTGCGCTGCGCTCGCCTGCTCCACCACCACGCCGTCCTTCATCACCAGCACTTCGTCGCTGATGAAGCGCACCACCGCCAGGTCGTGGCTGATGAAAACATAGCTCAGGCCGAATTCATCCTGCAGGTCTTTCAACAGATTCAGCACCTGCGCCTGCACGCTCACGTCCAGCGCACTCACGGCCTCGTCCAGCACCATCACTTCGGGGTTTAGCGTCAGGCAGCGTGCGATGGCCACGCGCTGGCGCTGGCCGCCTGA